>JBHHYW010000254.1:0-4718 GCA_046757745.1 Candidatus Scalindua sp. | reverse complement strand
GCAATGCACCCACTACATCTGCAGACTGCTGCGGTTCAAGATAGGACAATATCAGCGCAATCAATTGATTATGCTCTCCAGCAAGTATTGACAAAATCTCATCGCTTGTAAGATGCTTGAAATATCTGAACGGTATAATGCTGGGCCGGTGGTCCTTGATTACATCTATTATTTCTTCACTTTGACGCCAGGACTCAAATTCTCCCTGAAACTCACTAAGCACACCCATGGAAACGTCACTATCAACATTTCTCATCTTCCCGATAATGTCACTAATCTCCGCAATCTCGGATTCCCCAAAGTTTCCAAGGATATCAGCGGCCATCTCCGGGCCCAGATTCAAAAGCAGTATTGCAACCTTTTCCTTATTTGTAAGATTCATGATTATTATTCACTCTCTCTCAACCATTTTCTGACAAGATTACTTGTGGTTTTCGGGTCAGTCTTTGTGTTATCAATTATACCGTCCCTTAGTAATACACGTTTTTCGTTTATTTTACCCTGCCTTGCCGTTTCTACTTCGTCAACCTGTTCTTCAAGTTCAAGCGGTGCGTCATATGTGGCATAATTTACCCCTGCCGCAGCTTTTCCTGGCACTAAAACACTCTTTAATGCTTTTTTAGCAAACAAAAGGAATGCAAGGACAGCAATCATCAGAGAACTACTCCTGGCAATTGACAGTATGAATTCTTTTTTATCTGCCTTCGCAACACTCTCCTCATCAACATAGACAGGAAGATGATCCTGGAATTTCACGCTCTGTATCTCAAACTTATCATTTCTTGGTGGTGACTCATCAAGCCCTATTGCCTGTTTCACAATTGCAGCTATCTGCTGTAATTCTTCTTCCGTCCTGGGGATATATTTGCTGTTCACCTCACCATCTTCAGCTTCCTCCTCTTCATAATTACCATCGACGAGGACTGCAACTGTCAATCTCTTAATACTCGCCTCGTGTTCGGATACAGCCCGTTCTACTTTGCTCAATGCATATTGTGTAGTCTCGGTTTCTTCTGATTCTTTAGACATTCCACCTGAACCACCATTATTATCCTGAGGCATTTCTGTCGATTGAGTCGTAATAACCTGGCTTACGGGTACCTTTTTCTCATTATCGTATTCTATTTGCTTTTCATCTACATGCTTAAAATCCAGATCTGCACTTACTTTTACAATCGCCTTACCGGGGCCAGTCATCTTTTCAATTATACTCATTGTTTTAGATGCATAATAATCTTCTATCTTTCTGCTTAAACCAAATTGATTAGTAATCTCTCCAGACATCTTCGATTCTCCACTCCTTGATAATAAATTACCTCTACTATCTGTAATAGTAATATCTTCAGTACTCAGCCCCTCAACACTTGTACTAACAAGGTGTGTTATACCTGTTATAATTTCAGACCTTAAGGCATTTCTCTTTCTCATTTTTATTACAACGGAAGCTGTAGACGGTTTCTCATCTTTAATAAATAAAGAGGGTTCAGGTATCACAATCTGAACCTTTGCCCACTCTACTCCTTCTAATTGTGCAATAGTTTTTGATAATTCACCCTGAAGCGCCCTTCTATAATTAATTTTCTGTGCCAGGTCTGACATGCCAAACTTAACTTTATCAAATAATTCAAAGCCAACTTCACCTCTTGGTAAACTGTTCTCTGCAAGGGACATTCTTGCCTCATATATTTTGTTTGCAGGCACCAACACTGTAGAGCCATTATCCTTTACTTTGTACACTATATTATTGTCTCTAAGGTACGCTACAACCTCCCCCGCTTCCTTTTGGCTTAAGTCACTATACAAGAGTCCGTAATCAGGCGTCCTTACCCAGAATGTAACTGCAAACAAACCGGCTATAAATCCCAGTATCACAACAACAAAAGTAAGTCTCTGTCCGAAACTTGTCCCTTTCCATATATTCCCGAATTCCTCTACTATCTGACTCAATTGAACGTCTCCTTTTAACAAGAATTTTATTCAGGTTTAGCTTTGGATCTGAAAGCTGTTTAAAGCTGTCAAGTAAAATCGCAAATAAGATACCACAAGATAAAATTCCACATTTAAAGATTTGTCTAATCCATATAAAGCTCTAAGACATGTTAAAATAAGTGATTCAAGCCTCGTTTATATTAGCAGGTTGTAGTACAAAATATTTTACGAGTCTTAATATAACTATAGGCGTAGCATTTTTGAACCAATCGTAGTTTTATTAGACAAATAAATTAGCTCCTTTTACTCGCTAATTTATTGTATTTTGCCCGCCCGCTAAGCCGTTCGGACGGGTTTCGCAAAAAGAAGTATTTCGGAATGAAGATTCATGGGGAAACTCTGAAGCTACAATTGTGGAATTCCAGTTAAAAATGATTGATAATAAGCCAAGTCACTTTAATGATGTAGCTATCATTTGTTACGTAAACATGACCGGCCTCTCTTTTGAGAGGATTCCAGAGTTGGAATCCTCTCAAAAGAGAGGCCGGGGTGCGATCCGCCCTGCGGCCTGGACCAGGGTCTGGAAATTGATGGTTTCGGGATTCGGGTTACAAGTTGCAGAAGAATTCAGCAATCTGAAATCCGAAATCCACGATTGAAAGACCTGTACCCTTACACTTGCATACGTATTATTTCTTTATATGCATCGATAAGTTTATTGCGGGTCTCCATCATAAATTTAAAGCTTACTTCTGCTTTAGACATTGCAATCATCACTTCGTGAACATTTTCAACTTTGCCTGTTGCAAAGTTTTCTACCGATTCACCTGCCTTAACCTGCAAGTCGTTTACTTCATTAACAAAATTACCAATTGTTTCCTTAAATCCAACTCCGTTTTGCTTTTCAACCTTATCAAGTTTCAGATCAACGTTATTACCTTTTTGTATCGGACCAATTGGAAGAATGTCCATCTAACTTTACCTCCTTATAATGTTAAGTGCTCTTTCACTCATCTTTCTAAATGCAGAAATAACAGATGTATTGGCTTCATAAGATCTTGATGCGGCAATCATATCTACCATTTCCTTTGCAATACTCACATTCGGCATGCTAACGAATCCTTCCTTATTTGCCTGTGGATGCCCGGGCATATAAACCATATTAGGAGGCAGTTTGGATTCTGTTATCCCCTTAATTTTTACACCGCTTAGCTTCCTGTCACTTGACTTACTTCCTATCATGGATTTATTCAAAACGCTGGAGAATTCCACCTCTTTTCTCTTATATGGGCCTCCATTCGATGTTTCCGTAACCTGAGCATTTGCTATATTACTCGCTATAACGCCCATCCTTGCTCTCTCCGCTGTAAGGCCGGAAGCGCTAATGTCTAAAACAGAAAATGGCTTACCAAATATAGGCATATTTACTACCCTCCTTCCTGACTATTTTACCATATCGGAATTTGAAAGTTTTGCTGCAAATATTATTAAGAGAAACCACAGATTACTCAGATATTTTTATATGCGAAATCTGTGGTTTCTCTAATCCGCATTCCGATATCCGAAATCACAAAAATCTATCTTCCCTGTATTGCAGCGACCATACCTTTAAATTTCTTGGATAAGATTTCCAGGTATATATTATGCCTGTCAGACATTTGATAAAAAGATACTAACTCCTTGTCCAAATCTACATTGTTACCGTCTTTTCTGGTGCTCTTATCTCCGGACAAGGTTATCTTTTCCTGTATATTATTGATCTTGTTAATATCTTTGCTTTCAACGGCTTTTACCAATTCTCTTTGAAATGAGACATCATATTTCTTGAATCCAGGTGTGTTCGCATTAGCGATATTATTGGCAATTACTTTATTCTTCGTAGCGGTTAAATCCAGTAGTTTTGATAACAGTACGACACCCTTACCTGAGAAGTCCATTTTCAATTACCTCCAATAATATTTTATACATTCGTACAACGTCCAAAATAAAATGAACAAATTTCATACCCTTTTCAAATTTAGTTTTCAGTTTTGCTTCATCAAGGCTATCCGCCTGTACCTATTCGGGCAGGAAGCAATGAGTTACAACACAAATTTGTTGGCAAAAACATGGGCTTTAGCATTACGGAACGTAACTCATACCTTTATGTTTGAGCCGCTTAGAATAAAAGACTAACGTAGGGGCAATCGGCAGATCTAAGCTCAGCTTTGCAGTTCGCCCCTACTTATAAAAATATAAAATGGAAGACACCCTGTACTATCCAGTTAAAGGACTAAACACTTTTTCCGAAAGAAGGGAAAGGATGGACTACTATCTGGAAAAACTTTCCTCCTCAACCTTGCATTCATCATCAATTCCAGCATCAATATTCAAGTCATAATCTGATTGTAAACTCTTATACCTGCTCAATTTGTTTCTCAATGTGCGGGGAGTAACATCAAGTATCTCTGCCGCCCTGGTCTTGTTGCCACCAGTATTCTCAAGCGTTTTGTAAATAAGTTCCCTTTCCACATCCTCTATAGTCTGCCCGACAGACAATCCGCCATTCTTTCCGGGCTTATTAACATTCAACATATGTTCAAAATGCATCGGCAACAGCACTTCTGAGTCAATCATTACAGTACATCTGTGTATCAAATTTTTCATTTCCCTGACATTGCCACGCCAGTCATATTGCACCAAAACGTTCATAGCTTCCTTACTTATACTTTTCAATGGAATATCTATACCGGACTTATATTTGTTTAAAAAATATTCAGCTAAGACAGGTATATCATCTCTTCTCTCTC
>JBHHYW010000253.1:0-4723 GCA_046757745.1 Candidatus Scalindua sp. | reverse complement strand
ATGGCTTTACAAGGTTATTGGAAGCGATAAAGAGTCTGTGCATAACGCGGTAGCATGCATAATACAAGACAGGGAATATCATATCAACGATTCCAATACCAGCAGGACAGGAAAATATCGGAGCTTTGAGGTGAAGGTTGTCGTAAGCGATGAGGCATACCGTAATAATATCTATCAGGCACTCAAGGGGCATGACGATATAAAATTTGTGTTTTAAGAAACGGTTATAAACAGGTCACCCATTAGCAGATTCCTTTGTTCGTTAATTAATCTTTTTAATCAATTTTGTCCCATTCTAATGGCTCTCTATCGGGGACCTTTCTTAATACTTTATCAAAATCCGCCCTTTTCCCTTTCTTTGCCCTGGTCTTTAAATAGTCAACTGTAAGTATTGCTGATAGTTTTTCACCGGCAGCAGAACTTATAAACTGATTTATGGACACACCATCCTTTTTTGCTATTTCCCGGATTTTTCGATGTAATGAATCAGGTAATCTTATTGTAACAGCACTCATAATTAATACTCCCTTCTTTTTAAATATTCCCGAGGTAATATTGCTTCTATACTAAACTCTTCTATTCCTTCAAAATCACGAATGTTGTGTGTTATGATTATGCTCGATTGTGATGCTACGGCTGCTTCGAGGACCAGATCGTCCTTCGGGTCTTTGAGAAAAGGTCTCCATAGAAAAAACACTTCCTGGAAAATTGCTCTTTTACAAAGAAAATCAAGAAAACCTTTTATTTCATTCTCCGTTATGATATCTGATAATGGAGGCCTTCTTAAAATATCTGAATATTCTTCGTATAATGATACAGTTAAGACCGGATTTATTTTTCCATTCCTGATATCTTTTAGAATTTGATGTGATGCTCCCCTGTTGGAATATAAGCCTGCATAAATAATATTGGAGTCTAGCACAATTCCCATAGTTATATATGTATAACCATTATTGTTGTGTTTTTCAAGTTGTTTTTTCGATTAATCATACCAGTTTATATTCTGCACTCAGGTTCTTCTTCAATTCCAGCTTTAACTTCAAGTGTTTCATTTATATATCCTGAATCAATCTACTGTTTCCCGTGAGGATGTTAAAGAAAAAGTTATTCTGGAATTGGTACTTAACAAACAAATAATGCAGTGTTATAATTTTGTGTCTGTTTAAATTTGTGTCCGGGGATTTCAATGTTGTTTGTAACGTGTTAAAATAAAACCCTAAAGGGTAAATATCAACTCTGACTTCGTTCTCTTAGCGTTCTTTGCGGTTCTGCGTGAGAACTTCCTTTTTCCTCTCGCCAAGACGCTAAGATCGCCAAGGGGTTTATCTTCCAATTCGATGAAGAAAAGAGTTAACAAAATTTAAAATGTCAAAAAAGAGTAAAGTATTTTTTATTGAAACCGAGAGCGGTGAATCGCTTGCTTCATTAGCTGAAAAGGTGAAGCTTCTTTACGATGCTGCCGGACTCAGGAAGATTATCAAAAGAGGTGATATGGTTGCGGTAAAGACCAGTTTCGGGGAGAAGGGGAATATCGGCCACCTTAAACCCCCGTTAATAAAGGCGGCTGTGGATAAAGTGAAGTCAAGCGGCGGCAAGCCTTTTCTGGTTGAAACGAATACGCTATACGTGGGAAAACGCTCCAATGCAATAGACCATTTAATGCTCGCTCATGAACATGGATTTACAGTAGAAAACACAGGAGCGCCTGTTATTATAGGCGATGGGCTCCTGGGTGAGCACGATCACATTGTTGAAATTAACCAGGAATTGTGTAAGAGCGCCTATATTTCAGGCGTGGCAAAGGCTTCAAACGCCATTATTTCTGTTGCCCATGTTACAGGGCATCTTGCTACCGGCATGGGGGCAACATTCAAGAATATCGGTATGGGGCTATCTGCAAGGGGAGGCAAATTAGCCCAGCACTCCGGCGTGATACCTCAGATTATTAAAAAAAATTGTACAACATGCAAGGTCTGCCAGATCTGGTGTCCTGCCGACGCAATTACAATGGCTTCGGATACGGCAGTGATTGACCCTGAAAAATGTATCGGCTGTGGAGAGTGTCTTGCCGTCTGTCAATTCGATGCCGTTAAGATTGCATGGGACGAAGACACTGCAAATTTACAGAAAAAGGTTGCAGAATATTGTCTGGCCATTTTAGGAGAGAAGAAGCGTAAAGCGGCATTCTTTAACTTTCTTACACACATAACCAAACATTGCGATTGTATGGACAAACCTTTTGAACCTGACATTTCTGATATCGGTATCGTGGTTTCCAGAGACCCGGTAGCTGTTGAAAAGGCGACTGTAGACTTAATAAACGAGCGCACAGGAAAAGATTACTTCAAAAGTATCTGGCCGAAGATCGATTATACCGTACAACTTGAACATGCCCACGAAATTGGTTTGGGCAATCTTGATTATGATCTGGAAAATGTTACATCTGATAAATTGGCTCACTCCGTGAGTTGAACGAAGTCGGGCAGGCGTGAGCTGATTTATGGTAATTTGATCCGAAAATAGATTCCCGATCAGAGTCGGGAATGACAATTTTTCGTACACTTTGTCATTTCTGTGGCATTGCCCCATGGAAAGCAAACAGGGAATCTAGAATTTTCATCGTATCTATCCAAAAAAATATGTATAAATTAAAAAAATGCTGAAAGGAGTGGTGGGCAGTGCCCACCCTACAAAACTATGATTTCATCTAGACGTAAAACAATAATATTCGGTCTGGATTCTGCTCCGCCGGAACTGGTTTTTGATAAGTGGCTTGATTACCTGCCTAATATAAAGCGTCTTGTATCAAACGGGGTCTCCGGCAAACTGGAAAGCACTATACCTGCGATCACCTGCCCGGCCTGGGCATCAATGGTTACAAGCACAAACCCCGGTAAGCTGGGGATATATGGTTTCAGGAATAGACGCCGTTATGATTATGAAGGTTTAATTTTTGCCGATTCGGGCACGGTTAAGGAAGAGACCATCTGGGATATACTTTCAAGGCATGGTAAAAGGCCGATCATCATAGGCGTGCCGCTGACATACCCTCTCAAACCTGTTAACAACGGACTGATGATAAGCTGTTTCCTTACACCAGACAAAAATCATCAGTTTACGTATCCTGACACGTTAAGGCATGAGGTGGAAAGGGTTTCAGACGGCTACATCCTGGATGTAAAAGATTTCAGAGGTGACGACAAGGAGCAGGTTTTAAATACGATTTATGAAATGACAGGAAAGAGATTTAAACTTACAAGGCACTTTATACAAAATGAAGATTGGGATTTTCTGATGATGGTAGAGATGGGAACGGATAGGATACAACATGCCTTCTGGGGATTCTTTGATAACAGGCATCCGATGTACCTGCCGGGCAATAAATATGAGAATGTCATATTTGACTATTATAGGTATATAGATGACGAAATAGGTAAAACTTTTGCGTTATTGGACGAGGATACCCTTGTCTTAATAGTTTCAGACCACGGTGCCATGATGATGGAAGGGGGTATCTGTATAAACGAGTGGTTAATAAATAACGGATACCTCAAACTGGTACATTATCCTGATGAGGTTACTCAAATCAGTAAAGATATGATCGACTGGGGCAAGACCAGGGTCTGGGGTGAAGGGGGCTACTACGGGCGTCTGTTTTTTAACGTGAAAGATCGTGAACCTGATGGAATAATCCCGAAACAGAATTATGAGTTTGTAAGAAATGAATTAATAGCGGCACTTGAAGATCAGAGAGATCAGGCCGGGCAGAAGATAAATACAAAGGTGTTTAAGCCGGAGGAAATCTATTCAGAATGTAGAAACATACCGCCGGATTTGATTGTCTATTATGGAGATTTAGCCTGGAGGTCTATTGGCAGCGTAGGGCACAATAGTGTCTGGGCAAATGCGAATGATACAGGCGCGGATGATGCAAATCACTCCCGGCACGGGATATTTGTCATGAGTGGTGATAACGGATATCATTCTGAAAGGAGAGACGGCTTAAAGATAATGGACGTAACACCTACTGTCTTAGACCGTATGGGGATTGATATCCCGTGGCATATGGAAGGGAATGTTATTACCTAAATTTAACCCTTGACCATTGACTCACACATACAGTTGTGTTACTATTTGTGTGAAAGGAGGTTGTTATGGCAACAAATTTAGCTATAGATGACAAATTAATAATTAAAGCTCAAAAAATTGGACATCATAAAACAAAGAAAGAAGCAGTGACGACAGCATTAAAGGAATACATTGCTCACAAAAAACAGTTAGAAGTACTTAATTTATTTGGCAGTATCGATTTTGATAAAAATTTTGACTATAAAAAGGCCAGAAAAAGATGAAAATTCTGGTAGATACTTGCATCTGGTCTCAAGTATTAAGAAAGAAAACTCCAAATTTAAATCTTACAAAACAGCTAAAAGATTTCATTTATGATGGGAGAGTTGTTATGATTGGGCCTATCAGACAAGAACTTCTTTCAGGAATTTCAAATCCCTCACAGTTTAATAAAATAAAACATACCCTATCTTTTTTTGAAGACATTATATTAAAAACAGATCATTTTGTTAAGGCTGCAGAATTTAGTAATTTATGCCGCAAAAATGGAATTCAAGGATCAACAACTGATTTCTTAATTTGCGCTGTTGCAAATCTTGAAAAACTCGGTATTTTCACAATAGACAGTGACTTCACAAATTATAATAAATATTTG
>JBHHYW010000252.1:0-4740 GCA_046757745.1 Candidatus Scalindua sp. | reverse complement strand
GCCTGAATCAGATTAGCAGATAAACGTTCACTTCGATAAGAATCATAATATGCCAGCGAAGCGCTCATAGCAGGCATGGGAATACCTGATTCTATTGCTGTCTGGATAACAAAACGCCATGATTCCTGTCTGCTATTTACTGACTCTCGAAATACGTCATCTACGAGTAAATTCGATAGGTTCTTGTTTCGATTAAAAGCGCTGGTTATGTCATTAAGTAGCCTGGCCCTGATAATACAACCTGCTCTCCAGATTTTCGCGATTGCTCCCAAATCCATGTTATATCCGTACTCCGCAGAAGCCTTTTTAAGCAGACTCATACCCTGAGCATAAGAACAAATTTTAGACACGTAAAGCGCATCTCTTGTTGCATCTGTCAACTCTTGCGATCCACCTTCATACTTTTTTGTCGGACCTGTTAATACACTTGAGGCATGCACACGTTCTTCCTTTTGTGAAGAGATAATACGCCCATTAACCGCGGCAATAATTGTAGGTATTGATATCCCCAATTCCAGCGCATTTTCTCCCATCCATCTGCCTGTTCCTTTTTGCCCGGCCTTGTCCAATATTACATCTACTAATGGCTTACCGGTATCTTCATCAACCTTACTGAAAACTTTTGCTGTTATCTCAATGAGAAACGAGGATAATTCTGCTTTATTCCACTCTGTAAAGATTTCGTGAAATTCCTGAGCGGACAGCCCAAGGGCTCGCTTGAGCAAATAATAAGCCTCGGCAATGAGCTCCATGTCGCCATATTCAATGCCATTATGTACCATCTTAACAT
This sequence comes from Candidatus Scalindua sp., assembly GCA_046757745.1. Lineage (GTDB taxonomy): Bacteria > Planctomycetota > Brocadiia > Brocadiales > Scalinduaceae > Scalindua. The sequence goes on along the minus strand of JBHHYW010000252.1, from coordinate 3,950 downwards.
AATGCCCCGAACCCCCGGGACCCAGATAGGTCACACAGGGTTCCCCATCCTCCTCTGCCTTTGCAGCTACCGCATTCATGATAGGTTCAACCTCCTTGTAAGCATCTCTAGAACCGCCCGGCATCAGACTTGGCCCCCATAAAGCGCCTTCTTCTCCACCGGAAACACCCATACCAAAGAAATTGAAACCCTGAGACTCCAGCTCATTAGCCCGCCGTTCTGTATCAGTGAAGAAAGAGTTTCCCCCGTCTATAATCAAATCACCTTTATCTAATAAAGGAATGAGTTGCTGAATAGTCGCATCAACAGGCGAGCCCGCTTTAACCAGTAACATGATCTTGCGAGGACTTTCCAGCGAGTCAACAAATTCCTTTAATGTATACGCAGGCTTGATATTCTTGCCGGCGGCAGGGCCTGCAATATATTTCTCTGTCGTTTCGGCCGTTCGGTTATAAACAGCAACTCCAAAACCGTTACGTTCGACATTGAGTACAAAATTCTGACCCATTACTCCCAGACCTATTAAACCAAAAACTTGTTTATTCATAATTAATATTTATCCTCTCTAAAATATTACAGGTTAGTTAATTGCTAATTAGTACCTGTTGCAGAGAACCCGAGTATCCAAAGTGTCATTCTGGATTTATTTCAGAATCTATATATCAACATATTAAGAGACCCTGAAACGAGTTCAGGGAGACAAAACCGTGTTTCTGTAACAGGTAATAATTAATATGGGAACATAACTTCTCTTGCGCTTTTATTGATTAAAACCATAGCTTCAGAGTCCAGCATCCAGTGAAGTGTCCCGTTTCCCGGATTGACCATGGATGCAGGAAATTCTTTAGCAGGTTGTTTAATACTTATTATGCGCTGGACAATATCAGACTTGGATCTCCCGGCAGCAAGGAATAAAACCTCCCTGGCCGCATTAAGCACAGGAAATGTCAAGGTCACCCGCCATGTATCCAGCCTGGAAACAAATACGGCTGTTGCATGTTTGCCATACTCTTCAACCGCATCTGTACAGGGAAAGAGTGAAGCAGTATGACCGTCTTCCCCTATCCCAAGCAATATTATATCAAAACGCGGTGAATATGACTTAAAATGGTTATGCAACAACTCCGCATACTCCTGGGCCGCCTGCTCAGGCGCCACTTCTCCCCGAATTCTATGTACGTTATCATCCGGTATCCGGACATGATCAAGAAGCGTTTCCTTAACCATCCTGAAATTACTATCCTCATGCTCCGGAGGAACCATTCGTTCATCACCCCAGAAAAGATGAAGCCTGTCCCAATCCACACGGTCACGGTAAGGGTCATCAGCTAACGTTGAATATATTTCACGGGGAGTATTACCGCCAGCCAATGCCATATTGCACAAACCTCTCTCCTGTATAGCCTGTCCAATTTCATTAATAACCCGCTCTGTAGTTGCGGTTACCATTTGCTCTTTATTTGGATAGGCGTGAATCTTTTTTCCCATGACTTATATTTATACAGGATTTACCTTACTTGTCATTCGTTATTTGTCAGTAGTCAGTAGTCATTTTTCAATCTTAACCCGTAATTCCTTAATTCCCAAATCCTTAAATTCCTTAATCTGTATTTATCTGTGTCCAATGTTTTTTTCGTGAAATTCGTGTCTGCCTTTTGTCCGAGGAGCTGCGTTAGATTATTACCCCTTTGCTTTTTTTATAACATTCTTTGCCACCTGCACTATTCTCTCCGTGGTAAAACCGTATTCTTTGTATAAATCTTTGGCAGGTGCAGAAGCGCCGAAGCTCTTGAGTCCGAATATGCCACAATCATCCGGCCTTCCGGTATATCCGTGCCAGCCGTAAGTTGATCCCGCTTCAACTATAACGCGTGCCTGTACAGAATCAGGTAAAACTGCTTTCTGGTAATCTTTTTCCTGACTTTGATAGAGGCTGCAGCACGGCATACTTACTACCCTTGCCTTGATTCCCTCATTTGTTAATTGATCATACGCATCAAGACATAATTGAACTTCAGAACCGGTTCCTATCAGAATAACATCAGGTGTACCTTCACTCTCAATCAGGACATAGGCCCCCTTTAATGCACCATCAGCCGGAGCGTATTTTGAACGATCAAGAGTAGGCATAGCCTGACGGCTCAAAACAAGCGCAACAGGGCGATCCTTGAGCTTCATAATATACTTCCACATTACTGACAATTCATTGGCATCTGAAGGACGGATGACGTCCAGATCAGGCATTGCACGTAATGAAGCTAAATGTTCGACTGGTTGATGTGTCGGCCCGTCCTCACCAACACCAATACTGTCGTGAGTAAAAACATAAATTGCAGGCTGCTTCATCAAAGAAGACAAGCGAATTGCAGGACGTACATAATCTGAGAAAACAAAGAATGTTGCCCCATACGGCCTGATCTTGCTGAGAGCCATTCCATTTATAATAGCCCCCATAGCATGTTCACGAACACCGAAATGGAGATTCCTGCCGCCATAATCTTCTCTATTAAAGCTCGTAGCCTCTTTTATATAGGTCTTTGTAGAAGGCCCCAAATCGGCAGAGCCGCCCATAAACCATGGGATTTTGTCAGCAATCGGATTTAATATTTTATTGTTTGATTCCCGGGTAGCAAGCCCCTTTGCATCAGCAGGGAAGGTTGGAAGGATGCTTTCCCAGTCTTCCGGCAGTTCGCAATTCTGCATCATATTAAATTGTTTTGCCAGTTCAGGAAACGTCTCTGTATATACCTTTAACTTTTCATTCCATTCCTCTTCTAACCTTGTACCCTTATCTATCATCGCCTCTCTATACTTCAAGACTTCATCAGGCACATAAAAAGTCTTATCAGGATCCCATCCATAATTTTCCTTCGCTGCCCTTACTTCATCTTCGCCAAGGGGAGCCCCATGCGCATCTGCCGAATCCTGTTTATTTGGACTGCCATATGCAATATGACTATCAACGATAATTATAGACGGCCTGTTGGTTTCAGCTATAGCAGCCAGCATTTCCCTCTCCAGCGATTCCAGATCATTTGCGTCTTCAACGTGTTGAACGTTCCAGCCGTAAGACTCAAAGCGCACAGCCACATCTTCGCTGAATGCCAGTGAGGTGTTACCTTCAATAGTAATATGATTGTTATCATAAATCCATACCAGGTTGCTCAGGCCAAGATGGCCTGCCAGCGACGCCGCTTCACCGGATATACCCTCCATCATGCATCCGTCACCCGCAATGGCAAATATATTATAATCAATTATCTCGTGACCGGGACGGTTGAAATATGATTGAAGCCACCTCTCTGCTATCGCCATACCAACGCTGTTTGCAGCTCCCTGTCCAAGAGGCCCGGAAGTCACTTCTACACCCGGCGCCAGACCATATTCCGGATGACCGGCACATTTACCATGCAATTGCCTGAAGTTTTTAATATCATCCAGGCTGATATCGTATCCGAAAATGTGTAATATACTGTACAAAAGCATTGAAGCGTGTCCCGCAGAAAGTATGAAACGATCTCGATTAGGCCAATCGGTGTTGCAGGGAGAGTGGCGCATAAATCTATCCCAAAGTGTAAATGCTACAGGCGCAAGGCCCATGGGAGCTCCCGGGTGTCCGGAGTTAGCTTTTTGAACGGCATCCATGGATAACGTTCGTAATGTACCTATGCATAACTGATCAAGGTTTTCTTTTTCTTTCATTTTCTCCTATCCACTTTCAAAGTTATTTAAATTCTATATAATTAAAATAATGTTAAGAGTCAATAAGTGGATTCGGCCTGCCTGCCTTAATCCACCCTACATCTATCGCGTGTATGATACGAGGTAGGGTGGATTAAGCGAAGCGAATCCACCAAAAGACTGTACGGATTAATCAAGACTCGGAAGCAATGTATGCAGCTCCCAACAACGCAGTATGATCATCCAGGATAACGTACAGAGGTGTATTT
>JBHHYW010000251.1:0-4752 GCA_046757745.1 Candidatus Scalindua sp. | reverse complement strand
AATCCCAACACCATGGGCAATACTGCCTTACCATTTAAACCGATTATCTTGAAAAACCTGTTTAGCATTACGGCCAGCCTCGGTAAATATCCGCTGTCCTCCATCAGTCCAAAACTTACAAAGAAAAAACCGACAATGGGCAGTATTATTGCTATAGAATAGGTCACACCTACCTGTATTATTCCCGCATCACTACCCATGAACAATTCAAAGATGATATTGTCAGCGCTCATAAATTTCTGAAGCAACCATCCAAGGTAATAATTGATTCCCTGGAAATTTACATGCGTAAACACATATTCTATCTTAGTAAAAGGTATAAATACTTTGAAATCGAACCCGCCGGACATTTCCAGTGATGAACCAAAAATCTTATTTTCAATGAAATCAACACAGTCTCCTGCGCCAAACTCACCTACTATTTTATATATGCCCCATAAAACCACAAGCAGCATTGGCCATGCCAGGACAGGATGCATAGTTAAAGTACCCAGGATGCCGGTTATCTTCCTTCCTGTCTTATATTCTCTCGAAAACAGATAAAATGAATAAAAACCAACGGATACTCCGCCGCCCGCAAGCCTCAATATTAAGGCCGTTTGTCCACTTGCCGCCACATAATTTGCAATCATAAACATCAGCAGATCCATAACCTTTAACCCGATAAAGAAAGAGACCAGAGGCATAATAAAGAAAAAGAATGCATTTCTTGATATCGCACCTGCTTTTTCCTCTTTACCTCTGTAGCTTACAATCCCTTTCAACAAATTATCAACATAGTCGCTGCGCTTCCTGATTATTATGTAACTTAAAGAGTGACCGAATTGCTTTTGCACATCATCCCTGACCTTGTGAATACGGCTGATTACATGTTTGTCTAATTCTAAAGTTTCCTCTAAATCATGATCGTATGACAACAGCATTATGGCTACCGCCCTTTTCCTCACGGTAAGCTTGTCCGGCAGCAATTTCTCAATCTTCTTTACACCCTCCTCAATGGCCTCTCCGTAATATATGCCTATCTTTGGGACCTTTACCGAGTTAGCCGAGTTTCTTAATGTGTTGATTCCATATTTTTGTGTTGCAATCGTCCTTGTTAAGGTCACCCCCAGTATCTTCTGTAATTTATCAGTATTGATGGTCATCCCCCTGTCTAGAGTCTCGTCCCACATATTTAAACCTATCGATACGGGAAGGCCCATTTCCGCTAACTGAGTAGTGATCAATAATCCTCTCTGTATATTCTTGGCATCTATTATCTGGATTATCTTCTTCTCTTCATCTCTCAGAAGAATGTCGCGTGCAACTCTCTCATCTTCCGAGTGTGAAATCAGGCTATTGGCTCCTGGTGTATCAACTACCTCAACCGTTTCATTAGAACCCACGTACATACCACGGGAAACCTCTACCGTAGTTCCCGGATAGTTTGAGACGGTTACATACTTCCCTGTAAGCAATCCAAACAGTACGCTTTTCCCTACATTCGGATTACCAACCAGTTCAATACGATAATCAATCTTTTCAGAATCTAAATCTTTATATTTTTTATCGTGCATTTCTAAAACCGTTATATAATAAATATTACCTAACCCGAACGAATCGGAATTATAATAATATTGAGGAATTGAGGAGTTAAAGAATTCCTGAATTCCCAGAGCTAAGCCAGCTTTACCAATTCTTGAATTGAGCTATTTTGTCTGCCAGAACGAGTACCCGTCCGGCCAAGCCGTTCGCCAGCCCGACTGCATTCTGGCGGGGACTGATCGGGCTGCTCTGGAAGCCGCAACCTCAAAGCTGAGCATAGCTCTGTGAGGTTACGCAACTAACGTGGATCCTTCAAATGATGAGAAACGTCTGCCTCGGCAGGCTACTACAGTATCATATAATATAAAACCGTCCAGTTTAAGTATAGATTCGCTAAGGGGTTGCAACACCGTAACGGATATTGATAATGAGTCTCAATTAAATCCACCTATATTATAATATATAAATATTCAGTAAAGTCAATCCATTTTAAACAAAAGTTCCGATGCCCCCCTCCACTGGCCTGCAGGTTCAATCATTTTGATTGAACCTAAACGTTTCGCCAGGTCACGCTTCATGCTTCCCGACTGTCTCCTGGGGCGACTCATGCTAGCTCTAGAACCGACTCAGTCGCGAGTCGGACATTGATAAAGATACTCCGGAGGGCACCTCCGGGCATCTAGCCTTTGATATCATATAGCATTATACTGGCTTTGCTTTTGTGCCGAAGTATCTGCCTTCCGTCTTTTCACCTATTTTTCTCTATTCTCTGCGTATATCCCTGCCCGAAGCGCTGGAGGCTGTGTCATAATCAAACGACAAAAGAGGATACCAGTGGTTCATCTTTAAAAAGAGAAAAAATTATGAGAAACATAGACTTCATTTTCCCATTATCAAAAATATCTATTCATTATAAAAGGGGTTTTTTAAGTAACAACACTGTTGATCTAAAATCAAACAACTTTATAATTTAGCTATTTTTTATACTAATTAAGGGAAAGTTTGAAAACCGCCTGTCTGCGTGAGGTACGTACAGGCAGATAGGTTTACATTTTACAACCTGGCCGAACCGGAACATACGTGAGTCAAACTCAGCTTTGCATAAGATATCCATCCCCTTTTTGGTTCTGGCTTGGCCAGGTTGGGCAATAAAGTCATTTGATTATGATTACCATATCTATATGCCATTGACATACCTCCTTGCGGTATATTATACTTAACTCAATTACTCTATACTACGTTTTCTATGTTTCTTATCTATTAATTATGACACAGTCTGCTGTTTGGCAAGTCCTTATCTTTCTATGCAATAAAGAGTGTCAGGTTACTGCATTATCAGATTAAATTGTTACTCTTTCAATTATCCTTGTTTATGTAAAGGAAGTATATGGCCAGAAATGAAGCGCAAACAAGAAAAGAGATAATTGATAAACGGCTCAAGGTTGCCGGATGGGATGTTATGGATCCGTCACAGGTAACGCAGGAATTTGATATCTGGGTTGGTCTACCGCAGGGAGTAAGAGAACCACAGACTCCATATGAAGGCCATCTTTTTGAGGATTATGCTCTTCTCTCGAAAGAAGGCAGGCCGGTAGCGGTTGTTGAAGCAAAGAAGACATCAGTTGATGCTGAAGCCGGAAAAGAACAGGCACGCAATTATGCCGAAAAGATCCAGAAAGCTAACGGTGGCCCCATGCCGTTTGTTTTCTACACAAATGGTTACGATATATTTTTTTGGGATACTGAACAGTATCCACCGCGAAGGTATTTGGCTTTCCCGCAATCGCTGATCTTGATCGCATGCAGTTTCTGCGGGAAAACAATAAGGTACTCTCAAGTGAGTTGATTAATACGGACATCGCAGGACGTCCTTATCAGATCCAGGCAATTCGTTCTGTGCTCGAACGTGTTGAGAAAAAGCGCCGGTATGGCCTAAAACCGGTGAATTAAAGTTTGCTCCTGACAGGCGCATTTATTGCGCGACATATCCGACTATGCTCAACCTGATACAGCAGGAAGATTGCCCCCTCAATCCGCATTATTTTGACATGATTGTTGCAGATGAAAGCCATCGGTCAATTTATAACGTCTATAAAAATATCTTTAAATTATCTGTATCTCTAACAGAAGAAAGATGAAGCGGTTGAGCAGAAAACAGTTCGTACTATCAGAGAAAATATTACTGCGTTGCCGAAAAACTCCGTTGTTATTCTAGATAATCAGGAGCGCCTGGGAAAGGTAACGGATGACAACTTCTGGATAAGTGTAACAAGTGATAAACTTGATTATCTGTGCTTGCACATCAGCCCGCTTATGCGTGTGCTGTCAGATGCAGACTTTAAAGCCATGCGTTTTGAGCTGGATGGGATTGAAGCCCAGACAGCTCGATTGGCCGGAGATGATGAAAGATACGAAGCCCTGAAAGAAGTCATCATTGAAAAGGTCAGCGAACTGCCACTGACCGTGAATGTGGTTAATCGTGAGCGGGAATGGATCGAGAAAGTGCAGTCAAGCCATTTCTGGATAACAGCATCAGACGATGCCCTTGATAAGATGATTGCGCATCTAGCGCCTCTTATGAAATACCGGCAGACATAAATAACTCCTGAGAAGAAGCTCAATATTCAGGACCTTATCACAGTGAAAGAGACAATTGAGTTTGGACCTCAACATGAACGCATGACCGTTGATAAATACCGCCGTAAGGTTGAAGGCTTTATTCGTGAGCTTGTAAAAACAAACCCTGTGCTTAAGAAAATTGTCCAGGGAGATTCTGTGACCGATGAGGAAATAGAGGAAATAGAGGAAATAGCAGATATTTTAAAAGAACATTATCCTCATGTGACAGAGTATATCTTGCAGGAGATTTATGATAACAAAAGCGCGAAGTTCATTCAGTTTATTAAGCACATTTTAGGTATTGAAGAGATGGCTACATATCCTGAAACCGTATCTGTTGCCTTCGATGACTTTTTACGTGAACACAACACCTTTGGTGAGAAGCAGATACAATTCATCCTGACCCTTAAGACATTTATTCTTCAACTAGGTTCAGTAGAAAAGAAAGATCTTATACAAGCCTCTTTTACACAACTGCATCCACAGGGTATTCGTGGCATTTTCCCTACAGGCGAAATCGAAGAAATTCTCGGTTTTATACAGAAAATAGGTATAAAAGCTGTTGAGCGGGAAATAGGGCCGTTTTCCATATCTGAAATTGAACGTGAG
>JBHHYW010000250.1:0-4764 GCA_046757745.1 Candidatus Scalindua sp. | reverse complement strand
GATTTATAAGGACTTAGCCCATCAAAACACCTCGAATAGCGAAAGTCGGGCTAGATTCTATTTAAGTAAAATGTAACTGTCAATGACTTTTAAGATTCGTTTTGGAGAATGTTTCAGATATATCATTCAGTCTCATTTTCTGAAACACCTTTTCTTGACTGTTTCTTTTGAGATCTTTTCTTTTTATTCTGTAATATCTGCTCCTTCACCCGACTGGGCTTTTTCGTGGGGATGCGTTCCTTATCTTTGATGTTTAGCTCCATCAACTTTACCTGGAGCCTTTTAAAAGCAAGTTCTCTGTTTTTTATCTGTGAACGTGATTCTGTAGCAATTACCCTTATACCCGTGGGGTTGTGGTATAGTCTTACACAAGACATCGTCTTATTCTTGTGTTGTCCACCGGGACCGGAGCTTTTAAAATAATCTACCCGGACTTCCTTTTTCAAATTTTTAAGATCAATTGATTTTCTTTTCAATTTTTAATTTACATGCGCGTTGGATAGATCGTAGTACCGTAAAGGTTGTATTGAAGAAATATAGTAATAACCGGCTAACATATTGACCGTAACGTAGCTGTCTTAAGCTTGATTCTTCAGAATGACAGACGAAGTGTCCCTCAGTGATGACAGGCAGCTAAGGATCAAAGGTGTAGATTATTAATAAAATGCCATACTGGCGAATGATACTGTAGAATTGGTTTGATCTGCATACTGAGAATATTTCAGGAGTTTGCCTTCTGATGCCTCAATGACATTGAGTAGGGTATAAATCGCCGGATATCCGCATATTTTTCTGCTGTTATGGTCTTTATGAACGGAATTGCGAAATCCTTCTGCATCTAAAAGTTCTGCATATCTCAGCATTTCTGTGTCATCGGAACGTAACCTCTTGAGATACGCCTCATCCTGGAGTTCTCGGTCGCCAAACCGGTCTCCCACGTGTGCGAGATCTACGCTGGCAATTATACAGGTTCTCTTCTTGCTCTCCTTAATTGTTTTCTTAAGAGCAGAGACAAATTCTTCAAATTGAGAAGTCTGCTTCGATCTATTGTTGTCACCACCCTGTTCACCAAAGGACGAACAAAGTACTGGGATTATACTGAAATTCTTCTTCTGGTGATACAGGTATTGCAGGAAAACCACCTGAAACCCTATTGAGTGTTCGTCTCTGTGAACAAACTCGTCTTTAAAATAATCAGTCTTGTTCCTTTTATGTACGGATTCAAGAAAGTCTTTATCCGTTTCTACATTGCCAAATGGTGTCTCGAATGTCTTATCGGTCAGTACAAAAAGGTTTCTGGTGCCTGTGTGTGCAATACCAAGTATTATGAAAAGTTCGGCGTCTGACGACTCTGCAATCTCTTTGTAGGCCCAGGCGAAACACGCCCCCCCGCATCCTATATCAATATGTGGAGCTATTACGCCCTTCAATCCTGTCGTTTTGTCGGATGATGATGGTTTACCGGGACCATCAGCGGATGTAAAAAACCCGTCTATCTGGTCTTTTAATTTATCTCTGTCTGCCTCATAGGCAGTACCGGCGTGAGCGTCCTTGCGTATAGCTGAATTTCTGAAGTCATCTTTCAGCTTTTTAATGAAATCTCTGGATCGCTTATTATCTAAAAGTAGGTTTTTATCCAGTTCTTTTATTACCTGATGTATTGTTTGTTGAATATCACTTTCACCATGTCTTTGTGTATAAATATTCTGTATGTCCAATACGGAGTGGTTACCGTCAAAGTAGTAGACAATGTTGTCGAAAACTTCACGGGGTACAAAAGAGTTTTCGGTGTTATACGGGTCTCTGAGGCACACAGCCTGCTGCCCGGATATTTCAATTGGAAATACGTCTATTAGTCGTAATTTTGGATGTTCCAGAACTTAGCTCCTTTCACTCGCTAACTTCCTCATAAAGAGTTAAAAGTGCCTAAAGTTAGGAAACGAATCCGGTTTGAACCGATTAAACAGTTTAAGCCGTTTAAACCGTTATTTCCAGGCACTTCAAACTTGGTTGCTTGCCAGACTTTGCCGCACTATGTTAGTACCTTCAACTCAGCAGACAATCCGTCTGACTTTTTAGTAATTTTTACATATCCACCTTCTCGAAACATACCGGCGTTGAAGATTAATGTGCCTTCCAGCTTATCTGTTCCCCTTGCCTCGTGGATATGACCACTCAAAGAAATATCTGGCTTATATCTTAGAATAAAATCACGAACACTCTGGCTACCTACATGGGTGCCGGTCGTAATCACATCAATCTTCGTGTCTTTTGGCGGCATATGCGGTACCATAATCTTAAATCTAGCTTCTTTTACCTTTTCAATGCCTTCTAGTAAGAAAGCCTTAATCTCATATTCACTAAATTCAGTAGGAGTATTAAAAGGTGTCAGATTTGATCCGCCTACACCAAAGATTCCTATATCGTCTCTTATGAATCCATTTCTATGAAGATTAACGCCTTTTTCGTCTAAAAAATCATTAACTTCCGGCTGATCCAGATTTCCAAGTTGAGCTAATATATTCTCGTTATACTTCATTATTTCTCCGATTACTTTTCCTGCCTCTTTTTTCCCATTATAGTTAGTTAAATCACCCGTAACTATAACAAGATCCGCACTCTCTAACTCATTCTTCAACAGCTTTAATTTGTCGAAATCTTCATGTATATCACCAAAAGATATTATTTTCATTTTTTATTGAATTTTTGATAAGTGACTTGGATACAATATAATAACAATCGTGAAAAAAATGTTCAAGTTATTCTTTTCCGGCCTGTTTTGTGTTGACGCTAAAAAGGAGTTTTGATAGTATGAAACACTGTGATTGTATCAAAAGTTAATATACTAAATTCAAGTTATAATCAACCTTTTCTTATATGAGAGAATAACACATCGGTGTTGATCTCTTGGTATTTAAATAGATGAAAAGATATTGCTTGTCATTCCTTGTTCTAATAAATATATTGATTTATGGTTATCTATCAGCAATTGAAAACAGAGAGGTTACTGCCAGAGAAGCCACTCCTGCCAAGAAGACATCGCAGGATGTCTCACCTGAGTTGAATATTAAGATTGATGAGTGGATGAAACTTTTGTATTCAGAAGATCCCGCAATACGCACCTCTGCAATCATTTCATTATTGGGACTTAACATTTCCACTGTTTATGATTCGCTTATTGATATTCTTAAAGATTCTGAAAATGATGATGTACGTATCTCCCTGATTAAGGCGTTTGGTTTTGCTGGCGATGACAACAGGGCATTAGGTTGTATGATTGACTTGCTTGCCAGCGAAAGTGAGGCGGTGAGGATTGCTTCTGCTGATGCATTGGGAAATATAAGGACAGAAAATGCAATAAAAGAGATGATAGATGTGCTTTTAAATACAAGAAAACCGATTGAATCCCGTGTCCTCATTACACGCGCTTTGGCAAAGACACACTCACGTGAGGCAGTGGAGCCATTAATCAGTATGTTAGATTCTGATAGTAATGATTTACAAATCGCCGCACATGAAGCACTGATAGAGATTACCAAACAATCTAATGGTAATGAAAAATATTTCTGGCAGGAGTGGTGGGATAGAAATAAGGTTAAAACAAGGGAACAGTGGCTGGAGGATATTGTTGATAAATTAGAAGAAGGATTTAAGAAACTCAAGGCGGAGAACAGCCTGCTGAGGAAAGAAATAGTCGATAAGACTATAAAAATCTTGAAAACCAGGAAGGACAAAGATGATATTAGCCAATTAATTGATGCCTTAAAAAGTGAATATCAGGAGGTAAGGATTTTTGCTGCAGGAGAATTGGCAAATCATAAAGATCCCGAAGTTATAAAGGTTTTCGTTGATCTTATTTCGGATAATGATACAGAGATACGTGTCCTGGCGGTAAATGTTCTTGGGAAAATTGGAAATGTTCCTGAACTGAAATATTTAATATCTGCATTGCGGGACAAAAAAACAAGTGTAAGAGAAAGCGCCGCAAGAGCCTTGGGAAAACTGGGCAAAAAGGAAGTAGGATATGATTTACTATCTGCTTTAAACGATCCTGCCAATAGAGTAGTGTGTGCAGCAGCAGAATCGCTCGGAGAGTTAAGGGTGGTTGAAGCCGTAGTACCATTAATCAGCTTGTTTTCGAATGAAGATCCAAAGGTAAGAGAATCTGCAATAGTTGCCATCGGCAAGTTTCAGGACAAGAGGTCGATTGATCCATTGATCAATGCTTTAAATGATGATGAAGAAAGAGTCAGATGGTATGCTGCCGACAGTCTGGGTAAAGCAGGAGCCAAGAAGTCAGTTTCGTATTTAATAAACTTGCTTACTGATGAAAGCGCCCGTGTTCGTGAATCTGCGGCAACTGCCTTGGGGCAGATTGGTGATGAGAGAGCTGTTGAACCTTTAATAAAGCTACTTAAGGATAGAGATAAAAGGGTTGCAGAAAAGGCGGCTGATGTACTCTTATCTATAGAATGTAAATCTTTTAAATTACTTGATAGTATTGTTAATGCCTTTTATGCAGGTAAAGATTACAAGAGAGCTAAAGAAATATTAGAAAAACAAATTAATAATTACGATAATATACCGGAGTATGATCATGCGCTGTGGCAAAGCAAGATAAGACTGGCAAAGTTATATTACTCACTTAATAATTGTCAAAAAGCAATTTTACTATATGAAGAACTAGTCATGCATTTTGATAATGATACTGAAATAAAGCATGAACTTGTGCATTGCCTGAAAGAGTTGAAACAATATGACAAA
>JBHHYW010000249.1:0-4774 GCA_046757745.1 Candidatus Scalindua sp. | reverse complement strand
GGTAGGTATGCAATGTTAACTTTGTCAAGGGCAGGTGTAACCTCAGAGTTGTCAGTAGTCAGGGTAGCGCGATATTGTATAAAACGGGCTGGAGGGCTTTGTATCTTTCCGCCATTTTGTTGAGATGCCATGGCCCAGTCACTCCATGTATTATCAGGCTCTTTATTATTTCCGGATCTTGTAGACAGCAAGATATTTGTTTGAGATGGTATATTTTCCTTCCATGATATACATCCCCATGACGAAATATATGCGGTGTCATGAACAGCAGATTCATAGGCGCCCTCATTAGAGTATGCGCCTGATAGTTGGTAAATATTTGCATTGTTTCCGGTTGCCATGTATTTGATTCCATCCTTATATGAAAGAATATCCAGAATCTGTGATTCGCTGAAATCATAAAGCAAACTGGCATCTTCATTAGTATTAATCTTAAAGAGCTTTGCCCTGTTTCCTGTACCAACAAGAACATCATTGTTGTCATCAACCGACAGACAAAGTATAAAAGAATCCTTTACCGTAAATATTTCTCTTACCCTTCCATCCTTATCTATTCGGTATACTGAGTTCATTTTGGGGGTCACTGGCCTCACTTCGATTCCGTTTTCAGCATACGCATCCTTCGTTGAAGGCTGGTCAGCAACGTCTAAGTTGTTATCGGATAAAATATAATCTAACCAGGCATTACCTGGCTCGCCGGGAAACTCTTCCATGAGTAACGGTATCAGGGCTTCCGGCGGTGCAGGAAGTGTCGGAGTGTGCAGTACCGGAGGTGTGCCGGATGACGTGCCGGCATATAAAACACCATTTTTATCTATGGCCAGACAATGTATTTCATCTTCTTCTGCATCGTAAAGAACGGAGGCTTTGCCGTTCGGCGTTATCTTGTATATGATACCCTCCGGTTCACTTGCTGCGTAAATGTTGCCATAATTATCAATAACGATATCAAGTATATTTGAGAACGGTGAATCAAAGAAAACCGATGAGATGCCTCTATCCGAGATTTTATAGATAATGCCGTTGTTGCCTGTAGCCGCGTATAAATTACCATTATTATCGGAAATCATATCCCATATATAAGGATCAGGAAGTTCACAGAAAATCTCTCCTTTACCCTCAGAAGTAATCTTGTAAATTCTGCCATGAGGCAATGTACCGGCGAAAATATTTCCTGCAGTATCTATAGCAAGGGTCTGGACATGCAGTTCAGGGGTTCTATAATATTCTATTACATGGCCATCGTGACGGACCCTGAATATCGAGCCGGGACTACCGGTGCCGGCAAATAGTGAATCAGTACCGTCTGCAACAAGACACCAGACATATGCAGCCGGGATTTCTTTAATCCTGCGCTTCTCAGGTGATAATGTAAACTTTCCATTTCTATGCACAGATATATTCTGTAGTTTCCCCTTTGCAATCTCTGCCTGATCAGCGCTTGTCCACATTTTGGTCGTAACGGCATATGTGTGATGTGGATTTACTGCCAGGAAATGAACGGTCATCAAGATGATGACGAACGAGTATAGTCTCAATATTTTCATTAAAATATATCTTTGTAAATTAATTAACGATGTAGGGTGGATTAAGCGATAGCGAATCCACCGTCAATTATTGGTGGATTCGGCCTATCGGCCTTAATCCACCCTACCTTTAAAACAATGTTTGACCCGAATTAAAAATCAGCTCTTGTTATCTACAAATAAAATAATGGTCTTTTTGCCATTGATAAGCCATTCTGTCTCGACCCGTTTAACTATTTCACTTTGCAGAGGAGTGGCGCCACTTTGATTTGACAGGGCCATTATACTTAAGAAAGAATTTGGAAGTGATGGAAAATCTTCACCCATATACGTCAGGCCTTTTTTGTTTAACCTGATTTTTACGATTATGTTATTATTACTTTCTGTGTCCTCCAGATTATTTATTAGTTGTTCAAAGCTGGATGGTGAAAAACGTCCTGGAGCGCTTGTCATTTCCATCATCCTGCTGATAACGGCGTCACACACAGTTACCATTACACTGGTTCCACGAACAACATCGTCCGGGATTTTAATTTCCACAGGTATGGATACGTAATCCTGCGTATTCGGCCTTATTCTGATACTCAAGTGTACTTCTTCTCCGGGAGCAACCCATCGTTTGCTAACTCTAATATTTTCAATAGAAGCAATATTCTTAGTTTCTGAAACATCAGCAACCATCTTAATGGATTCTATTTCAGTCGTTTGGAATTCGTTGTTCAGTAACGTTGTAACAGGCTGAATGATATTAGAAATGGGAAGCCATGAAGGCCCTGAATCAAAATACCTGTTTTCTATCTTGATGGCTTCCTTTCTACCGGCGATACCAATATCAAGTTCCAAATTTAACGATTTTTCTCCAACAGATTTTTCAGTGGCAAGTAATGCACTCTGAACCGCCATTTGTAAAAGGATCGGTGTTAATATCTTATCGTGAACAATCTCAAAGTTGTATTTAACATTTAGAGACCCTCGTATTTCTGTCTGGCAGTGTATCATTTTCGTAAATTCTCCAATCCTTCCGGCAATAGCAGATCTCCTGTCCTGAGTAATCCTCCCTATGATTTCGCCGGGTGATGCCATCTTAACTGAGCCTGACTGGCTTGCAAGTATAGTATGAACCTGTGCCGTTGCCATTGGCAGGTCGGTCGTTCCAATTTGAATTATTGGATGTCCAAAAGCAAGAATATTGTTACCTTCTCTATATGTTACAGTTCCAATTGCAGAAGCGCTCAAATCGCCTCTGATTATTTCAACTGCAACTGACGAACCGGGTTGAAAGTCTTGCAAATCAGGAGACAGACTGCTACTGCCCCTGTTACTCTGAAAAGAAAACCTGCCGAGTTTGTTGAATAAAGGACTCACTTCGCTCAGGCTTCTATAATCAAATCCAGAGACAATTAATGGTGTTTGAATTGGTACAAGGCTGAGTGCAAAAGGTTGTTGTGAATTGATGTTTTTAGATAATGCGCTTTCATGTATTAACCCATGCGTTTTTAATCTGGCGACAACATCCGAATCCTGAGTACTTAATGATGTCCTCCACGTGCTATTATTTCCTGCATAAGCATTCTCTCTCACTTTAGAATCAATTTTGAGGATATCCATCATTGCCCTTATGGGAGTTACTCCGGCAATTGCGTCCTTGGCAAAGCTCCATCCATGAGAAACAGCTCCTATAAGCTTATTGTCGATATAAACCGGACTGCCGCTCATACCTGCAATAATTCCGGTTTTTTCTAGAGGCCCTCCCGTCATCTTCACTAGTATCATATCATTTCTTGCTTCCCAGTTTTTTAGAACTCCCAGGATCTCTACATCAAAAGACTCAATTTGATTACCGGAAAACACTGTTCTTCCATAGCCTTTCATACCCGGTGTAATTTCATCGGTATCCATTGTTTCCAGTGCAATAACCGTATGAGAGAAGAAAATCAACAAAATGAAAAGGGATACGATTGGTTTAAATATAAA
The DNA here is from genome assembly GCA_046757745.1 of Candidatus Scalindua sp. Lineage (GTDB taxonomy): Bacteria > Planctomycetota > Brocadiia > Brocadiales > Scalinduaceae > Scalindua. The sequence continues at coordinate 1,274 of JBHHYW010000249.1, read as the reverse complement.
CAGAAGTGGTATGCTTTTTATGATTCTCATTTTATGTAGATTACTGGAATTATTTAAGATGGAATTCGATGTAAATCTATCAGCTAGTTATTTTCTTGTCAAGGTGAAAAGGATTGGTGCAAGACAATGTATATTAACCATAAAAATATTGATATTACAATTTGAAGGTGATATATTTGGATGAGAGAAGAGAATTGAGGGATTAAGAGATTGAAGGATTTAGGAATTTAAGAATTCAGGAATTGTAGAATACTCCTTAACTAAAAAATTTAATTTACAGAATAAAGAAATATTTACAAAGAGACGATTCATGACAGCCGAAATCATATGTTGTGATGATAAGGACAGATACCTTGAAAACATCAGGAGTGCAGCACAGATATTGCTCTCCGGTGGTATCGTTGCGTTTCCAACTGAGACTGTATATGGCCTGGGTGTATGTGCTGACAACAATACCGCAATAGATAATTTATACAGTGTTAAGCAAAGGTCCAGAGACAAGAAATTATCTATCATGATTGCGGAGCCCAACGATGTAACAAAACACGTTAAACATATACCACCAATTGCCGGAAGATTGATAAGTTCATTCTGGCCGGGCCCGTTGACTATTATCTTTGATCTTCCTGATAACCACACTGTAGGCATCAGGAATTCGAGTAATAGTGTTGTCAGAGATCTTATTAATACTGCGGGAATATCAATTGTTTCGACAAGCGCAAATATTTCAGGAAGGCCTCCGGCAACTGAAGCGCAACAGGTAGTAAGCAACTTTTCAGACAAGGTTGGTGTGGTTCTGGATGGTGGACCTGCAGAAGCGAGTAAACCTTCAACCGTTGTAAAAATAGCGGACAATACTTTTGAAATTATTCGTCATGGTGTAATTGGAAAAGAAAGGCTTAGCAGGTGTTTAAATGAAGATTGCCTTAGCGTCAGATCATAGAGGATTTGAATTTAAAGATTTAATTGCTGGATACCTTACTAAAATTGGTCACGAGGCCGTAGATTTTGGAACTAAGAACGGCAGTGATTCTGTAGACTATACAGATTACGGGCTTCTGGCTGCCAAAGCCGTTGGGAGCGGAGAATGCGAACGCGCTATACTGGTATGCGGGACAGGACTCGGTATGTCACTCATCGCAAACAAAGTAAGAGGTGTACGGGCAACAGTTTGTCACGATCTATTCACAGTAGAGATGAGCAGAAGGCATAACGATGCTAACGTGTTATGTTTAGGCGCAGATGTGGTAGATCATAATTTGTTGGAACAAAAG
>JBHHYW010000248.1:0-4775 GCA_046757745.1 Candidatus Scalindua sp. | reverse complement strand
CCTATCGTGTATATCTCAGAACTTATTGGACTTGCCCTGGATTTAGGGCCAATAAGTCTTGGTCTGAATAAACACTTTATAAATACGGAATCTGTCGTTAATGCATTTTCTTAAATTAATTAATCTTTTAGGGGCGTATTGTCGTACCTTAGGCAAATTCGCCGTGGCGAACAATACGCCTTTATATATGTGTAAATGATAATTTTTCACTAAGGAGTTTGGAAGTGGGTAAGAAGATTGGTGTTTTTGTCTGTCATTGTGGTACGAATATCTCTGCTACCGTAGATGTTGAGAAAGTAGCGGAAGAGACCAAAAAGAATAACCCGGGCGTTTCATTTACAACTACATACAAGTATATGTGCTCTGACCCCGGACAGAAGCTGTTAAGAGATACCATCAAGGAACAGGGACTGGATGGAGTTGTAGTCGCCGCCTGCTCTCCAAAGATGCACGAACATACATTCCGTAATGCCGCTATAAAGACGGGCCTGAACCCATATCATGTTGAGATTTCAAACATCAGGGAGCAGTGTTCCTGGGTTCATCCGGATAAACCTGTAGGTACTGAGAAATCCACCGATCTCGTGAGGATGATGACCGAAAAGGTCAGGAAGGATAAATCACTAAATGCGATAAAGGTTCCCGTAACAAAGCGCGCCCTCGTTATCGGAGGCGGTATCGCAGGAATACAGGCGGCATTGGATATAGCCGATGGAGGACAAGAGGTTATAATAGTTGAGCGAGAGGCGTCAATCGGCGGCCACATGGCTCAACTGTCCGAGACTTTTCCTACCCTCGATTGTTCACAGTGTATCATGACGCCAAAGATGGTGGAAGCGGCGCAACATAATAATATAACAATGTACACATGGTCCGAGATAGAATCTATTGACGGTTATATCGGCAATTTCGACGTAAAGATTCGTAAAAAGGCAAGGTCTGTTGACCTAGACCTATGTACCGGATGCAGTTCATGCTGGCAGGTATGCCCGTGCAAAAAAATAAAGAGTGAATTTGATATGGGTCTTGGAAACAGGACTGCCATCTATATTCCATTTCCACAGGCAATTCCAAGCAAGCCTGTAATCGACAGGGAAAACTGCATATTATTCAAAGACGCACGTAAGAAAAACATTAAACCGAATGACTCCAAGGTTTGCAGAAAGTGTATTGATGCATGTCCGATAGCTCCCGTTAAGGCAATTGATTACAACCAGGAAGACGAAATTATAGAAGAAAAAGTCGGCGCAGTAATTGTCGCTACAGGTTATCGGGAACTTGAGGACGGTCTCTATGGTGAATATGGCGGCGGCAAATATGAAGACGTAATAACGGGACTGCAATTCGAGCGTCTTGCCAGCGCTTCCGGCCCTACGGAAGGCATGATTAAAAGACCTTCTGATGGCAAAGAGCCGGAAATAGTTGTATTTATTCAATGTGTTGGTTCAAGAGACCCTGCAAAAGGGTGTTCATATTGCTCCAAGACATGTTGTATGTATACGGCCAAGCACACTATGTTGTATAAGCACAAAGTGCATCATGGACATGCATTTGTTTTCTATATAGACATCAGATGTGCCGGAAAAGGCTATGAAGAATTTTCACAAAGGGCAATAGAAGAAGAAGGAGCCACGTATCTCAGAGGACGTGTTTCAAGGGTTTACAAAAAAGGCGAGAAACTGGTTGTGCTTGGAGCAGACACATTAACCGGCTCAGTAGTTGAGATTGAAGCTGATATGGTTGTTCTCGCATCTGCAATGAAGGCACAGGACGATGCAGAGAAATTTGCACAGAAGCTGAGCATACAGTATGATAAAGATAAGTTTTTCTCGGAGATGCATCCGAAGTTAAAACCGGTAGAAAGCAGCAGTGCCGGAATCTTTCTTGCCGGGACATGTCAGGGACCCAAGGATATTCCAGAAACGGTTGCACAGGCAGGCGCTGCGGCAAGTAAAGTCCTTGCCCTGCTTTCATCTGACGAGCTGGAACGTGAACCTGTCGTCGCCAGGGTAGACAGACAACTCCCGCCTGTATTTTCAACATGTATTGGATGCTTCTACTGTCAGAAAGTATGTCCGTACAGTGCAATTGAATCGGAAGATATCAAGGCACGTGACGGCAGTGTGATAAAGACCGTTGCCAGGGTAAATGAGGGACTCTGCCAGGGATGCGGTTTGTGTGCGGCAACATGCAGATCAAAGAGCATAGAGTTAGCTGGCTTCAACGACGAACAAATATACGCAGAGATTAATGCCGTAGAATTTAATTAAGGATCGTGGAAATAAATTTATTATTTTAACGTTTCCGAGGTGGCATGGACAAACTTTGTTTGTCTGTGCCACTCCTTTAGAAGGTTTGTGTAAGGCTAAAGCCTCCCGTTACTAAAGTATTCAAATAAGAGGTGTACAATGGCAGAAGAAACTAAATTTGAACCCAGGATAGTCGCCTTTCTCTGTAACTGGTGCACATATGCAGGCGCTGATCTGGCAGGGACAGGCAGGAATCAATACCAGGCAAATGTTCGAGTAATCAAACTCCCATGCACCGGAGGGATAGACCCGTTATTCCTGATAAAGGCATTTGAGCGGGGAGCCGATGGGATTCTGGTTTCCGGGTGTCATCCCGGAGACTGCCACTACAATTCCGGTAATTACCACGCCAGGCGGAGGTGGAATGTCTTCCGGCCACTTCTTGAGTTTTGTGGTATTAATCCGGAACGAATACAATTTTCGTGGATATCTGCAGCAGAAGGCGGAAAATGGGTTGAAACAATAAACGGTGTAGTTGACACGGTCAGAGCGTTGGGACCATTTGAAGGGTATCAAAAGATTAATACAATTGGTTCGGATGCTTCCAGTGAGAGCGCTAATCAGTAGCGGAAACTTTTTTACCCAACGGTTCGTTTGGCGTCCAGGTTAGGGGAAAGTAGGGTGGATTAAGCGACGGCGAATCCACCTTTATTTTTTTGTTTTGCGAAGCAAAACTTCATAAATTAGCGATTGAAAGGAGCTAATTTAAATGATTAAGGCTCTAAGAAAAAAGGCTGAAGAATTACTCAAGAACAAAACCGTTGACGTTGTTTACGGTTATGGTGAAGGCAGCGTACCGGAAAGAACAAGACCGGTATTCATCACTAAACCTGAAGACGCAGACAAATTAACATGGAATAAGTATTGTGTATATAACCTTACAACGTACCTCAAGAGGCAGGAATCAAGGAAACTTGGGAGGCCGGCAATTGTAGTAAAGGGATGTGACGCAAAGACTATCACCGTTCTCATTAAGGAGAGTCAGATTAAACGTGAAGACATATACATTATTGGCGTCACATGTACTGGAATAGGAGAACCTCCGGCAACTAAATGTAAGGCATGTGATGTCAACACCCCGCTCATATATGATGAGTTAATTGGTGAGAAGATTGAGAACAAGGAATTCTCTTTTGATGAAAGATATGCAGAACTGGACGAATATGAGAAACTATCAGAAAAGGAAAAATGGGATTTCTGGCAGAAACAGTTTGCAAAATGTATCAAGTGCTACGCCTGCAGCAGTATCTGCCCTCTCTGTTTTTGTGATAGATGTATTGTAGATAAAAACCAGCCTCAATGGATAGACCCAAGCGCTCATCCGCGCGGTAATCTCTCTTGGAACGTTACACGGGCTTATCACTTGGCCGGCAGATGTATAAACTGTGAGGAGTGTCAAAGGGTATGTCCTGCAGACATACCGCTTAATCTTCTGAATAAGAAACTGGCCAAGGAGACGGAGAAGAATTTTAAGTACCGGTCAGGTTACAACGTAGATGATGAACTTGCAATGGCCACTTATAAAGAAGATGATAGCCAGGATTTTTTCAAATAAGATTTCAGGAATTTCACTGTGGAAAAGACTCTAAAAAAAGAAAATTTCAATTCCTTAATAACCGGCCTGAAGGATAAGGGTTATAAAACTATTGCTCCAAAGAAGGACAATAACCTTATCACGCTTGCCGAGATTCAGGAGGCGGATGAGATTCACTTTGATCACATCCAGACCAATAATTCTATTAAAGAATACTTCCTTCCAAAGACGGAAAAAATACTATCTTATACAATTGAAAAAAACAAGGTTAGTATGAAAGAGCCTGAAGGTTTTGCAGTTAAAAGTGTTGTCTTTGGAGCAAGGCCATGTGATGCTGCAAGCCTGCCTATCATGGACAAGGTCTTTAATTGGGATTGCAGCGACAAGTTCTGGATTGAAAGAAGAGAGGCCATTACCATAGTAACCATTGCATGTGATAAATGTGATAGTTATTGCTTTTGTACTTCAGTAGGCCTGGCTCCCGATTCAAAGAAAGGCAGTGACGTGCTGCTTACAAAGATTTCTGATGATGAGTATTTAGTAGAGGCAGAAACCGAAAAGGGCGAAGGCCTGATAAAGGAACTGGAAACAGTCTTCTCTGAACCTCCATCCGGGACGCCGGACCGGCAGGTTGCAACAGTTGAAAAGAAGTTTGAGATTGATAAGGTTAAACCGTGGCTCGATGAAAATTTCGTACACAAAATATGGGCTGAATTTTCTACGAAATGTATAGGCTGCGGCGCATGTACATTTGTATGCCCTACATGCCACTGCTTTGATATTGTTGACGAGTGTACGATGTCAAAAGGTGACAGGGTCAAGAACTGGGATGGATGTCAGTTCAAGATGTTTACACTGCATACATCCGGACATAATCCAAGGTCCACACAAGATCAGCGATGGCGCCAGAGGATCATGCATAAATTTAAATA
>JBHHYW010000247.1:0-4782 GCA_046757745.1 Candidatus Scalindua sp. | reverse complement strand
TTCTGGTGTATGGATTTAAGGTATTTCCTGTCTATGTGTGTGTAAATCTGCGTGGTGGAAATATTAGAGTGCCCAAGCATCTCCTGAACTGAACGCAGATCCGCCCCTCCTTCCAGCAGATGTGTCGCAAATGAATGCCTTAATGTGTGTGGAGAGATATTTGATCGGATCCCTGCCTTAATGGCATACTTTTTCACTATGCTCCAGATATTTTCACGTCTCAACTTCTTGCCTGTTCTGGACAAAAACAGTAAAGGCTCATCAGCTTCTATCTTCACAAGAGAAGGCCGCACATCCTGCAGGTACCTTCTAATAGATTTCGATGCTTCAGCTCCCATGGGCACAATACGTTGCTTAGAACCCTTTCCCTGACACCTGATATAACCATAGTCAAAGTTTATCCAACTGACCTTGATTGACGCGACCTCAGAAACCCTGGCTCCTGTTGCATACATAAGCTCTAATATCGCCTTATCACGTATCCCGAGCTTATCATTACAATCCGGCGCCCGTAATATTTCCTCAACAGCTTTATAATGGAGCACTTCCGGCAGATGTTTCCGGAGCTTGAGCGTATTAACTGATGACATCGGATTAGCAGAAATCTTTCCTTCCATAATCATGTACTTATATAACATCTTTATGGTAACAAGACTTCTTGAGATTGAATTCTCCGAAAGTCCTCTCTGCTTCTCCTTTTCTATAAAATTTACTATCATCTTTGCACGTAAGTCTTGAAACCGTTTAATGCCTTCGTACTGCAAATAATTTGAAAAATTACGCAGGTCGCCCTTGTACCCCTTTATGGTATTATCAGAAAGGCCGCATTCAACGATTAGATAATTCAAGAATGATTCGATGAGCGCTTCATCTATCATGTTCAACGATAAATGCGAGGTTTGCAATGTTTTCGACATATATTTCGTTAACCTTTTTAACTAATAAGAGCCTGTTATTTTTAATCTTTTCGTCCTCTACATTGACGAAAACCTTATCAAAGAAATCATGAACCGGCTTTGCAAATGCGTCATTATATGCAATCGACAGTTCCTCATACTTTCCCTGCGGAACGTATTGAACCAATCTTTCATTTTCTTTTTTATAGACAGCCCATAATGCACGCTCCTCATCTTCTTTTAATAATTCTTCATTAACCTCACCATGGATTGTACAATTTTTTCCTATATTGAATGTCCTCTCTACTACAGCTACAAGATCCTGCCAGATTGGAGTTTTGGAAATCCTGGTAACGACTTTCAATCTACAAAAGAAATCCGATATATTATCAAAACCGGATTTCATTACTGATTCTACGATATCGTAGCGATAGCCCTTCTCAGTATAAATGTTATATATTCTATCCTTAAAGAAATCTATTATCTGTTCATAAACCTGATCACTTTCAGGACTAATGTCTGTCAATCTCGACAGTGATTTCTCAAACACCTTTTTTAAAGAGATATCAAGTTCTTTACTCTCCAGAATACGTATTATCCCCTGCGCTTGCCTCCTGAGAGCGTAAGGGTCTTGAGAACCGGTAGGAATCAAACCAGCCGAGAAACAACTTGCAATAATATCAAACTTATCTGCCAGGCTGAGCACAGTGCCTATCTCCGTCTCCGGCAATACATCATCAGCATACCTCGGTAAGTAATGTTCAGCTATCGACATTGCAACTTCTTCATCCTCACCTTGTGCCAGGGCATATTCACGTCCCATTATGCCCTGAAGCTTTGGAAATTCTCCAACCATCTCTGTTAAAAGGTCAGTCTTGCACAAGCTGGATGCACGTTTAACTAATTCCAGCTTGTCAGGAGAAAAACCCAGCGTTTCCGAAATATAATGTGCCAGGTTTTCAATTTTCTTCTCTCTGTCCAAATAACTTCCTATCTCTTCATGAAATACAAGGCCTTCCAGGTCATTGACCTTTTCATGAAGAGATACCTTTTTATCCTCATCCCAGAAAAAATTTGCATCAGCAAGTCTTGCCCTTAGAACACGTTCATTCCCTTTTCTGATAATTTCGCCATCACCGGAATCCCTGTCTGTAATTACAATAAATTCAGGCAACAACTTACCATCCTTGTCCTTAACAGGAAAATATCTTTGATGATCCTTCATCGCAGTCTCAATAACTTCTGATGGAATTGCCAGGTAACCTTTATCAAAGCTGCACTTTACAGCGCCCGGAAACTCGACAAGATTTGTCACCTCTTCAAGCAGCACTTCATCATCCAGAGTCGTATCGTAAACAGAAAGGACAGAATTTATCTCTTTCTTTATAATGTCCCGTCTTTCGTCTATCTCTACTATTACGTTCTCACTCTTTAATATCTCTCTGTAACTATCATAATCAGCACCCTTGATGTCTATGACATTGTTAGAAAGAAATTGATGGCCGTTTGTTTTACGATCAGCCTTTATGCCATTTAATTCCAGATTGATAACGTCTTTATCAAAAAGCGCCATAATTGTGCGTATGGGGCGTGCAAAATACAATTTATCAGATTTCCATCTCATAGATTTTGGAAAAGCAATTGACGTTATGATAGAGGTTAATATTTCCGGAAGGAGGTCAAAAATCCTCTGCCCTTCTATCTCTTTTACTGCAAAACAATATTTTCCCTTAGATGTGTCCACCACCTTCATATCTTCAGCTTTAACCCCCTGAGAACTTGCAAAACCGACAGCCGCTTTAGTCGGCTTTCCATTTTCATCAAAAGCAACCTTTGCTGAAGGCCCCTTTACTTCCTGTACAATATCCTCCTGCCTTTGCGGTAATCCGCTTGCAAAGAGTACCAGACGCCTTGGAGTGCCGGTAGTATGTATACTGTCAAAGCTTAGACGGTCCTTTTTTACCTGCTCTGCAAACAGTTCTTCCATCTGTTTTAGAGCGGGTTCTATATAACCCGCGGGAATCTCTTCAGTTCCTATTTCTAATAGCAGATTTGACATAATATTATTCACACTTTTCTATAATAACATCAAATGTATCGGAAAATCTTATAGCTTCAATAGTCTGCTTCCGTGAATCGCTGTAATTATTTCTTTAATTGGCAAATAATTCTATAACTTACCCCATAATTTCTCAACAGCCTTCTTTATATCAATCCATAGGGGTTCAATATTATTTATTAACGAAGCCATCAACTCCAGCCGTAATTTAAATCCGTACCCACTAACAAATAAATGTCTAAATCCTCTATAAGGATTCAGTCTATCTACAATATCTTTATCAAAAACAGGACTTTTTCATTGGGGTGGATTATAAGACAAATCAAGAAGTTCTTTATGCCAACTTTCACCCTTAGGCATATTTTGATAATATTCTTTGCTAATACGTTTAATGATGTTCTCTATTCCTACATAAAAATTCATTAAAAATGTTCCAATTGCTGCTTTTTGAGTATTATCTATATTGTCCGGATACAAATTGCTATTGAGAGAAGACAAATCTTTTAAAACCTGTTCTATTTCCCCAATCTCATCTAACACATCTTCTTTTAATTGCTCATACTTCCCTTCCATATACCATCCGTCCTTTTTCTAAGATACGTTTAGCAAAATGCTCTCTTGTGTCCTCTAATGGAATCAGGTCTATTTCACTATCAACCATACTTAAAATCCTACCATACATCTCAAAAAATTTCTCTGGTTTAACTCCTTTTACTGCTATATCAATGTCCTGTGCTGATTCAACGTCCTCAAGACAGGAACCGAATAATAACACTTTCTCTGCACCAAATTCTTTACTAAGGCTGACGACCTTAGCCAACTCTCTTTCAAGAACTTCTTTTTGCATTTAGCTTATCCTTTCCAACTTAATATTGGTGCCATCTCGTACACTCTTAAATATTTCAACATCGCCCTCAACCCTGCCTACTATGTTAACGGCGCTGGCAGGCCGTATCTCATCGCCATGACTAGCCGGTGTCGGGCCAAAAAATATGCAGAAGGCCTTTCCTGTCGGCCAGTAACCCAAATCGCCTTTTTCAACCACCTCTTTTGCAGTCTCATCCAAAGTTGATTTAACAGGGATATCAAAATATATTTCGTCTCCCCACGTATTCACGGTATTTTCAATCGGCAATACATCCCAGATAGCTTCCGACGTCTTACTATCCAGAAGTTCCGCTACCGCAGAGACGTCACCTGCAATTATTCCGATCTTTTTCATAATCTCTGTTATCAGCTTCCACTCTTTCTCATATTCTTGACAAAAAAGAATATGCTTGCAGCGAATAATCCGGCATAAATAATAGTATTATTCTTTGAATATTCCATAGCGCCAGTATAATTAGAAATTATCAATGTTAAGGACGACGCCATCAGGACGGCAGATAACATCATCAGCATCTTATGCCTGTTCAATATATTTACCTCCATATCTCCGGTTTCTATCTCCATATAATTTAGCTATCATTCGTTACATAAACATGGCCATCCTCTCGAAAGAGAGATCTGCATCCAAATCATTGTACTAATAAGGGAAAGACTGCCCTGGCGCATCCGCCACGCGGTTTGATCCAAGGCCTGAAAACCGCCTGTCTGCCGCCTGCCTGTGCGATACACACAGACAGGTATTCGGCACGGGTAGATAGGTTTTCATTTGACAACCTGGCCGAGCCAGTACATATTAGATATCCATCCCCTTTCTCGGTTCTGGTTCGGCCAGGTTGGGAGTGTAAATAAATGAAATTATATAAAATGGGCCCACTAGGACTCGAACCTAGGACACACGGATTATGAGTCCGTTGCTCTAACCAACTGAGCTATGGGCCC
>JBHHYW010000246.1:0-4796 GCA_046757745.1 Candidatus Scalindua sp. | reverse complement strand
GTTCCAATGGGAGGATGAGCATAAGGATGAACACCGTAAAGCATCTCACTGAAATGTCTGCCGGCTATGGATGCCTTATCATCCTTCTCTCTTAGTACAGATGTTATGGCCTTATCCCTGTGAAATTCTATCTCTTTTGATTGAAACGCAGGAAATCTTACAACCTCAGAAAGCAAGTCAAGTATAGTCTTAAAATGTTTTACAAGTGCCGTAGTTGTAATTGATGTTGAGTCATATTCGCAATCCACACGCAACGTACCACCTATAAAGTCTATCTCCTCAGATATCTCCATGGAATCTTTTGAGAGCGTTCCTTCACGGAGAAGTTGTGCCGCTATGTGTGCAAGTCCCGACTTCTCCTGCGGGTCATGCGCAGAGCCGGCTTTCACCAGCAGTTCTATCGCGACGACAGGTAATTCATGGTGCTCAATCATGATTATGCTTAATCCGTTATCAAGTTTTGCCTTCTGGTATTTCATATGTACTACGTTTCCTTCATTCATTCCTGCACCCCGCAGGTATCTATCATTTGCAAGGATGGAAAACGGTATCAAAATAATTGTGAACACATAGCGACAGAAATAAGAATTTGCGATCTTTAACATTAGTGTATATGTGGATTCGGCCTCTGGCCTTAATCCACCCTACATCGTACCAAACATTTGTTTACTTGTAGGGTGGATTAAGCGAAGCGAATCCACCTTTATTATCTACAAAAGTTTTGGAATGCTCCCCTTCTTGCTTCTTGTCTCCAACTTGCTTCTCCTCCTCAGGAAGCAACCTCACTATGGTTCGATTCTCTGGTGTAAAATATTTCCTTGCTACCTTTCGTATTTCTCCTGCAGTTGTATGTCTGTATTTCTCCAAACTCTTTATAAACCCCAGAGGATCACCAGTTCTTGCCAGACTAAATCCTAACCGCATGCCTCTGACAAAGTTGGCCTGGAGACCAAAGATCAGGTTTGTTTCCATTTGATTCCTTGCCTTCTCAAGTTCACGTTCTCTTACTTTTTCAGTCTTGAATTGTTCCAGACTTTCATTAATCGCGGATGCAACTTCTTCAGGAGTATGCCCTTGCTTTATACTTCTGACCGTAATGACAAATAACCCCGGGTCTTTGTACTTATCAACAGATGCGAAGACGGACAAGGCAGACTGATCTTCATATATGATCTTCCTGTAGAGTCTGGAACTGCGCCCTTCCGTGAGTATATTTTCAATAAGTTCCAGTACCGGAATGTCATCATGGGCTGCCTCCGGTATGTGATAAGCAACAGCAAGCCAGGGAAACCGGGTATCAACAAAAAGGTCTTTATGCCTTTCCTGACTTTGCGGTTCCTCCATTGGGATCACCTCATCCGGACGTTCTGCAGAAGGTATATGTCCAAAATACTTCTCCACCATGGATATGGTTTCATCAAAATCTATATCTCCAAGTATTATGACGGTGGAATTATTTGGCGCATAGTATGTACGGTAAAAAGCCTTGCAGTTATCCAGGGTTATGGCATCTATATCTGACATCCACCCGATCACAGGCCATCGATATGGATGCTTGACAAAAGTGGTGGAGTAAAGCCCCTCATTCAGCCTACCAAAAAGTGAATTATCAATCCGCATACGCCTCTCCTCCTTTACCACCTGCCTTTCAGACGCCAGGGTCTCAGCCGTAAGCCGAAGGTGGGCCATCCTGTCTGCCTCTAACTTTACAGCCAATTCAAGCCTGGAGCTGGGAAGGTTTTCAAAGTAAGCGGTTATATCCTCAGTGGTAAAGGCATTATCCGTACCGCCATTAAATTGAATTATGCGGCTGTGCTCCTCAGGCTCTACGTTTTTTGAACCTTTGAACATCATGTGTTCAAACAGGTGTGAAATACCCGTTATGCCAGGCCGCTCGTTTATGGAACCCACGTTATACCACACCTGGAAACTTATGATGGGTGATGAGTGGTCCTCGTGCAGAAACAGCCTCAGGCCATTTCCCAGGTGGTGTTCCTTAATATCAAGTTTTACTTGTTCTGCGGTTGAAGTATGCATATAAATCGGCAAGTATGAAATAACCAGAAGGCATAATACGGATAATCTTGACATTATACCACTATATATTATTATGTTGAAAGAAACGTATAAGAAAATATAATTGTATTCCTAATCTAAAATCATGGCAAGTGGATTTTGAAGTCAAAATGAATAACAGAGCAACAAGGAAGTTATTAAGTGAAGTGCAAAAACTTTGTTGATCCGATTAAGTACATTGGATCGATGAACTTATATAAAGACTTAAATCAAGAAAGGAGGATTAATTATATGAAAAGAATTAATTCTGTTGCTTTGTTTGTGTTTTTATTGTTAGCCCTTGCTGCCTGTACGCAGAAGCAAATAATTCAGCACTGGAAATATGAAGGAGAACACGGCCCTGAACATTGGGAAAACTTAAGCGCGGAATTTTTCTCATGTGGAAATGGCGTAGTACAATCACCCATCAATATTAACAGGACTTACAAAGCCGACTTACGTGGCATTGAATTCACTTATAAAGACATGCCATTGAAAATTGTAAATAACGGTTACACCATAAAGGTAGAATGTAAGCCGGGCAGTACAGTTACAATAGATGGTGATCCCCATGAACTTCTACAATTCCACTTTCACGCTCCAAGTGAACATAAAGTAAAAGGCGAATCTCATGATATGGAAATCCACCTGGTTCATAAGAATGAATATAATGAACACGCAGTAGTAGGTGTATTTGTAAAAGAAGGGGAACACAACCACACCATTCAGACACTCTGGGATAACCTTCCCGAAGAGATAGGCAAAGAAGTCGAAGTACACACAACAAAAATAAATGCTGCCGATCTATTGCCGGATGACAGGTCTTACTATCGTTACCATGGATCCCTTACAACGCCACCCTGCAGTGAAGGTATTAATTGGCATATCCTTAAAACTCCGGTTGAGATGTCAGAGGCGCAGATAAAGAAATTCAAGACTGTTGTTGGATATAACGCCAGACCGGTACAACCTGTTAATAACCGTTTCATCTTAGAGTCACTATGAAAAAAAGGAAGGTCTTAATAATGGGGGCAGCAGGGAGAGACTTTCACAATTTCAATGTCTCTTTTAAAGACAACGAAGACTATGAAGTAGTCGCCTTCACAGCAACTCAAATCCCTAACATTGCTGACAGAAAATACCCATCAGAACTTGCCGGCAGATTATACCCTGACAGTATTCCTATTTATGATGAAAAAGAGTTTACGAAACTTATCAAGAACCACAGGATTGACGAAGTGGTTTTTTCCTATAGCGATGTGTCCCACGAATACGTGATGCATAAGGCCAGTGAGGTTCAGGCGGCTGGCGCCAATTTCATTATCCTGGGAGCTGAGCAGACAATGCTCAAGAGCAAGGTACCGGTCATTGCTGTCTGCGCGGTCAGGACCGGATGTGGAAAGAGCGCTGCTACAAGAAGGATATGCCAGATATTAAAAGAAGCAGGGAAGAAGGTTGTGGCTATCCGTCATCCTATGCCTTATGGAGATTTGGTAAAGCAGAAAGTACAACGCTTTGAAACATATGAAGACCTTACCCTGCACGACTGTACAATTGAAGAGATGGAGGAATATGAACCCCATATTGAACAGGGAACTATCGTCTATGCAGGCGTCGATTACGAGGCTATTTTAAGAAGAGCAGAAGGTGAAGCCGACATTATTATATGGGATGGAGGTAACAATGATTTGCCATTTTACAAACCTGACGTCCACATAACCCTTGTGGATCCCCACAGGCCGGGGCATGAAGTAACGTTTTATCCCGGCGAAACCAACCTGATACTCGCAGATATAGTAATTATAAGCAAAGAAGAATTTGCTGATGCTGAAAACATAATCAAGGTTAAAGATAATATTAAGAAAATAAATCCAAATGCCACTGTAATTGATGCGTCTCTGCATATTACGGTTGAAGATTCTAAAAACATAAGAGGCAGCAGAGTCCTTGCCGTGGAAGACGGGCCGACAGTAACTCACGGCGGCATGACTTATGGCGCTGCCGTCATGGCCGCCAGGAAATACGGTTCATCCATACTTGTTGATCCAAGACCTTTTGCAGTTGGGAGTATAAAAGAGACTTTCAAAAAATACCCCGGTATTGATAATCTTCTTCCGGCAATAGGTTATGGCAGGAAACAGATCCTTGAACTTGAAGAAACCATCAATAAAGCAGATTGTGATACCGTCATCATCGGCACCCCGATAGATTTAGGCAAGATAATCAAGATAAACAAACCCATTGTAAGAGCAAAGTACGAACTTCAGGAAATAAATAAACCGGATTTAAGAGGCGCTATAACTGGCCTTATGAAACTAAATTAATCCCCTTAATAAATCTTTTTTGGCCAAAGTTCTTTGGAGACTATAAAAGTGTGCCATAGCACACCTTTTATGCTGCCACACTTCTGTGACGTGACACACTTTTTGTCCTATTTGATTTCTTTTCTCCTTCTGCAAAACACAACAAAAAAGATAATTAAATAGTGGCATAAACCCAGAGTCAAGAATAAGTTATATATTATAATACTTAATATATATTAAAAAAATCTGCTTCATATTCCCTATGGCACATATTTTGTTGTTTAGGAATTTCAAAGTATCTTGGTTACTGTAGGGTGGCGGCAAAGTCGCCGAAGGCCTAATTTAAATATGAAAAGCCTGAAAGATGGTTGACAAACAGAAAAATACTTCCTATATAGAATGTTCCTATCTATAAGTTTAGAAGATAAAGACTTTATA
>JBHHYW010000245.1:0-4819 GCA_046757745.1 Candidatus Scalindua sp. | reverse complement strand
GTTCATTTACTAAATCTTTTTATTTGACAGTCTGGATGTTGTTTTCCCGGCCTGAATGACCCGGTATGGCAGGTCATTCACAGCAAGTCCGGTGGTGTACATTACATAAAAAGTTGTTGTAAAATAAGATATTTAAATGATAATAGCGCATAAATACGTAGGTTCTCATTAAGTTTAAGGAATACCTCCCCTTAATCCCCTCCTTCGCAAGGAGGGGAAATGGTGAGGTCAAAGAATTATAAGTATTTCTCAACTTATTGAGAACTTACATAAATATTTTATATCATTTAGAAAAGGAGTGTAGGTTGGTATCTGATCCGATTGTTGAAAAGATTTTTGAGCTAAAGAAGAAGCATAATGCCATTATCCTGGCACATAATTATCAGCGTGGAGAGATTCAGGATGTTGCAGATTATGTTGGGGATTCCCTGGGTTTGTCTCAGCAGGCCGCAAAGGCGGATGCGGATTTGATTCTCTTTTGCGGTGTTCATTTCATGGCGGAGACTGCTGCAATATTGTCCCCGGATAAGACTGTTATTATGCCGGATGAATATGCAGGGTGCCCAATGGCGAATATGATCACGGCAAGAGAACTAAGGAAGAAAAAGGAACTTTATCCAAATATCAGGGTAGTATGTTATGTTAATACCACTGCAGACGTTAAGGCTGAAAGCGATATATGCTGTACTTCATCGAATGCTGTGAAAATCGTGTCATCCATTCCTGAAGATGAGGAGATATTATTTATCCCTGATAAGAGCCTCGGTGCTTATGTTTCATCATGCCTGAATAGAGAGATGATTTACTGGGAGGGCTATTGTCCAACTCATCACAGGATACTTGCTGATCAGATAGTTAAGATGAAATCCGAGCACCCGGAGGCAGAGGTAGTTGTGCATCCTGAGTGTACGCCTGATGTGATTGCGCTGGCCGACAGCGTAGCAAGTACAACCGGTATTTTAAAATATGCAAACAGCAGTAATGCAAAGGAATTCATCATCGGGACTGAAATAGGGATTTTGCACAGGTTGAAGAAGGAAAATCCTGATAAGATCTTTATGCCGGTCACGCCTCTATCGGATTGCCCTAATATGAAACTAAATACTCTGGAAAAACTATTGTGGTCTCTGGAAGACCTTCAGTTTGTAGTCACAGTGCCGGATGAGATAGCGAAAAAGGCCTTGGCGGCTATTCAGAGGATGCTGGATTTGTCTTGATAGTTCGGAGTTCGGAGTTCTGATCTGGGCGTTCGGAGTTAGGAAAGTGAACGATGACGAGACGAATTAAGGGATTGAGGGATTCCCGCCTAACAAACTGGCGGACAGGTAAGGATTGATTATAATTAATAAATCATGAATCCAAATTAGTAAATCTCGATGGTAAACTTGTCATCACAAAAGGTTTGTTTCTGGAAATGACGAATATAAAAGAGTTGGATTATAAACTATTTGTGTTATGGTGTGTGTATTAGGAGGTGTATATATATGCGCACAAATATAGTCCTTGACGACAATTTAGTTAATAAAGCATTAAAGATATCCGGCGCTAGTACAAAGAAAGAACTTATAACCGTAGTGCTGAAAGAGTTTATACAAAATCACAGCCGCCTTGATATAAGAGATCTAAAAGGTAAACTTTCTTTCAGGGATGATTATGATTATAAGAAATTACGGAAAAGAAGCAACTAATGATATTAGTGGACGCCTCGGTACTAATTGATTTCTTAAAAAACAAGAGTAATGACGGTACAGATAAATTTAACACAATTCTTGAACTAAGCATTCCTTTCGGCATCACCAGCCATATCTACTAGGAATTATTGCAAGGAACATCTTCCGAAAGAGACTTTAATATATTAAAGGAATATCTCGATACGTTTACTTTTTATTACCCTAAAGATAATAAACAATCATTTGCGGAAGCAGCCCATATTTATTTTAAATGTCAAAGAAAGGGAATGACGATTAGTAGCTCTATTGGCTGTCTAATCTCACAAATAGCACGAGAAAATAACTTGATTTTATAGGAATTCCCATTTTAAATATTATGGTAGAGAAGAGTTATGACAAAAGTATTTAGAGTTTTTGGCGTAAAGAAGGTAGTTTAATAGCCTCCTGGTTTCCCTACTGAGTCGGACCTGAAGTTGCTACAAGGGGCGCCTCCCGCCAGTGGCGGATCTTGAAGCTGCCAACAGGGTCGTCCTCAGGCGACTGGCGGCCTGGATTCCTTATAATAAATTTTCTTTGTTTTTATTATGCATGGCCAATTTATCACGAATGGTGTAAGTAGATGCGCATTGTCCATTAGCCAGTTTTTATTCTCATTACCTGATGTTCTCGTAAGAAATTAGTATTACCTAAATTGAGCGATTTTGTAGCCGCAACCTTGAGGTTGCGTAACTTACGTAAACCCATCAAGTGATGAATAACGCAGGCTAAAGCCAGCGGCTACAACGGCATGTAATATTAAATCGCTCAATTTAGATATTAATAGCAATAAAAGAAACAACTCTCCGAGCCAGAGGCTCTTCTGTGCCGGAGGCTATAAGGAAGCCAGGAATGCAGGAGAAAAGCAACAAAAACAATTTAATGATTATGAATTGCCCGCATTTTATTTATAACGATAGTTTTCAATTGCAGTATTTTTTTGTTGGGCAACCAGCCCACCCGAGTATCTTCAAAGTCCGCCCGTAGGGCGCTAATTAAAAATTGCTTCACAATGATAAAGACATGTTAATATCAAAAAAATAATTAAGAACATTGATTTTTTCTAATGTTTTGGTGAGCCATTTTATTTACACATATTCTTTAAGATATTTTCCTGTATACGACTTCTTTAATTTAGCAATCTTTTCCGGTTTGCCGCATCCTAATACATATCCGCCTCCTTTTCCACCTTCCGGACCGAGATCGATTATATAGTCTGCACATTTTAAGACTTCAAGATTGTGTTCAATAACAATCACGGAATGTCCGTTATATATTAACTTCTGGAAACAATCAAGCAGTTTTCTTATATCGTCAAAATGCAGGCCAGTTGTTGGTTCGTCAAATATGAAAAGTATTTCTTCGTGTTTTCCTTTTGCCATATATGTTGCCAGTTTCAATCGCTGTGCCTCTCCGCCTGAGAGTGTTGTGGCCGGTTGTCCTAATCTAAGGTATCCCAAACCTGTGTCTTCAAGATATTTCAGACCCTTTTTGATATGTGATGCCGTCTTAGATAGACTGCTGTTTATGTCTGATGTCAGCGCATGCCTGTTACGTGTGGAAAAGAATACCATTGCCTCGCTTACGGTCATTTCCAGGACATCATGAATGTTTTTCTCTTTATAACAAACTTCCAGAATATCTTTCCTGTAACGCTTGCCGTGGCATTGATCACAGGTTACGTATACATCGGCAAGAAACTGCATATCCACCTTTATATAACCACAGCCCTCACAATAATCACATCTGCCGCCTTTGACATTAAAAGAGAAAGAGCTTTGGGTATAATTGTGTAATCTTGCCTCCCTGGTGGAAGCAAACATCTTTCTTATAAAATCGAATACCTTTACATAGGTAACCGGATTTGACCTGGGCGTCCTGCCAATAGGTGATTGATCAACCATGATTACGTCGTCTATGTGTCCATTGATGTTCAGGTCATTGTGGTTCCCTATAAAGCCATTATAGATTCCCATTCTTCTTTTAAGGGCGCCATACAGAGTATCCTGGATCAGTGTACTTTTACCGGAACCTGATACACCGGTTACACAGGTAAATACTTTGAGGGGAAATCGCACAGTAATATTTTTCAGATTGTTTTCTGACGCCCCTATAATTTCAATGTGATTTTGTGTAATTTGTCTTCTTGCCAAAGGCAGTTCAATCTGCTTCTTACCTTTCAAATATTGTCCTGTCAAGGAACCATTTTTAGAGGGTATTTTTTTTGCATCTCCGGTATAAACCACGTTACCACCGTTTTCACCCGCACCAGGCCCTATGTCTATGAGATAGTCTGCAGACTTAATCATATCTCTGTCATGCTCGACTACTATGACGGTGTTTCCTATATCCCTGAGTCGTACCAGTATATCGATAAGGCGTTTTGTGTCCCTTGGGTGCAGTCCAATGCTTGGCTCATCCAGAATATATAATGTGTTAACGAGCGATGAGCCGAGTGAAGTGGTAAGATTTACCCTCTGTGCTTCTCCACCAGATAAGGTTCTTGTCATTCTGTCCAGTGTCAAATATTCCAATCCAACCTTAACCATGTAACCAAGCCTTTTCTTTATTTCCAGTAACAAAAGCCTGGCTATTTCCTCCTCGTATTTTGAGAGCTTTATTTTTTCAAAAAAACTGTATGTTTCATCTATAGACATACTGCATATATCAGATATATTATTTTGATTAATCTTCACATTATGGGCAGATGGATTAAGCCTGGTGCCGCCGCACTCTGAGCATACGGTATAGCATCGGTATTTGCTGAGTAATACCCTGACGTGCATCTTATATTTCTTTCCCTCCAACCAGTCGAAGAATTCATTAATACCGGTGAAGCCCTCTGTTCCTTCTTCGATTAATTTCAACTGGCTCTTCGTTAATTTATTGAATGGTATATCAAGCGGAATATTGTAATCTGATGCTGCTGCCAGTAATTCTTCGAGCAGGTTACAATAGGCAGGTGAATTCCAGGGGGCTATTGCGCCCTCATTAATGGTTTTTGTTTTGTCAGGCACAACGAGGTTCATATCTATTTCGATAGTATGTCCGAATCCCTGACATTTCTGACATGCACCCAGGGGATTATTAAAGGAAAACAGATGGTGAGTGGG
>JBHHYW010000244.1:0-4825 GCA_046757745.1 Candidatus Scalindua sp. | reverse complement strand
ATAGAACTTGTTGAGAGATTGATTGATAAAGGATTTGCTTATGAGGCAAACCAGTCTGTTTATTTTGATGTGTCAAGGCTGAAGGACTATGGCAAGCTTTCACGGCGGAAACTGGATGAACAGGAGTCCGGGGCGCGTATAGAGATAAACCCGGAGAAAAAACATCCGGCAGATTTTGCACTCTGGAAGAAAGCCGGAGCCGGACATGTTATGAAATGGAACAGTCCCTGGGGTGTTGGCTTTCCGGGCTGGCATCTTGAATGTTCGGTCATGTCTATGAAATATCTGGGCGAAACGTTTGATATTCACGGCGGCGGGATTGAAAATGTCTTCCCTCACCATGAGTGTGAAATCGCACAGAGTGAGACTGCCAATGAAATGCCTTTTGCCCGTTACTGGATGCACAACAACATGGTAACAGTTGAAGGACAGAAGATGGGGAAGTCACTGGGGAATTTCGTTACCCTTAAGGAGGCATTCAAGAAATTCTCACCTTTAACAATACGTTTCTTTGTTCTCAATACTCATTACAGTAGTCCAATTGACTACAGCAATGAGGCGCTGGATGCTGCAGACAAGGGGCTTGAAAGGCTACAAAATACGATACGTAATTTAAGGGAAAGGTTGGGTTCATCAGGGCATGATGGGGTTGTGGCAGCCGGGGACTGGAAGGGAAAGCTGAAAAAATACAAAAATACCTTTGAAGAAGCCATGGATGAGGATTTCAATACGGCTGAAGCGTTGGCCGTTCTCTTCAATTTAACCCGGGAAGTCAACAATCTCCTGAATTCTGATGAAGAAATCAGCGAAGAGGTCTTGTCAGGGATTGATTCTTTTTACAGGATATATGGAGGTGATGTCCTGGGAATAGTCCCAGAAAAAACGGTTCAACACGATACCGATGATGCAGATGTTTATAAAATGGAGGAAGATTTAATAAAGGTATTGATTGATACGAGAAATGAGTTGCGGGCAGCCAAACAGTGGGAACAGGCAGACAAAATAAGAGAGAGGTTAAGTGTGTTGGGAATTATAATCGAAGATAAAAAAGAAAAAGTGGCCTGGAGGAAGAAGTAGAGCCAGAACCGGTTAGTCGTAGGGTGGATTAAGCGAAGCCACGCTCAGCGGGGCGAAGCGAATCCACCTTCACTCTTTGTATGTATCGGTGGATTCGGCCTGCCTGGCGGAAAAAGTAGGTAAAATGAATATTTATGCTTATAGAAAACTTTATTAAGACTGCAAAAAGGAATTTCTGTAAAATCATCCAGGAGGACTCGACCGGAATATCCCTGACATTTGGTCAGACACTTACTGCCAGCATTCTCCTGTCAAAACAAATTTGCAACTTTGAAGGCGAGAATATTGCCCTTATGTTTCCTGCCTCCGTAGGTGGGGCATTGGCATATATTGCTACGTCATTTGCAGGCAAAACCCCTGTTGGTTTAAATTTCATTGCAAGCAGGGAAGAGCAGGAATGGGCAATGGATATTTGTGATATTAAAACGATCTTCACCTCAAGGGTATTCATTCAAAAGGCAAAGATTGCAGAAGACCCAAGAATGGCTTTCATTGAAGATATAAAGGAGAGGACATCTAAGCTGGAAAAGTTGCTGACTTATTTTTCCTGTAAGATTACATCATGCCAATCCTTGATTCAAAAATATAAAGAGTTTGATGCGCCTGATAAGACAGCCATTATACTCTTTACCTCAGGTTCGGAATCTCACCCGAAGGGAGTGCCATTGACAAACAAAAATGTTTACGCGACTATTCAAAACTATAGCACTGTTTTTCAGCCTGTTTCTGAAGATAAGATATTAGGCACGTTACCATTTTTCCACGTTTTTGGTTTTGCTGTATGTCTGTGGATGCCGTTGGTAATTGGAATGGGAGTAGTTTTCCATCCGAATCCTACCGATTATGAAAGGCTTGGTAAGATTGTTCAAAAGTATCGAGTGACAATGCTTTTGGGAACCAGCACACTCTATAGAGGTTATGTGAAAAGATGGAAGATGGAACAGGTGTCGAATGTTCGACTGGCATTTGCCGGAGCGGAGAAGTTGAATGAAAGTGTAAGAAAGAAATTTTATGAGAAATTGGGTGTAAACATCTTTGAAGGTTATGGTGTTACGGAGAGCTGTTCATGCATTTCAGTAAACTGTCAAAATAATGTTTGTTATGGGAGTGTGGGAAAGCTCCTGCCGGATGTTAAATGTAAAATAGTGAATACTGAGGCTTATGAAGAACTTCAGCCGGGGAAGGAGGGATTGATACTCATCAAAGGCCCTAATGTTATGAATGGGTATTATAAGTCACCTGAATTAACCAGCCGGGCATTTCATGACGGTTTTTATATTACAGGTGATATAGGGAAATTTGAAAATGGTTTTCTGTATATTACAGACCGCCTGAAAAGGTTTGCCAAGATAGGGGGAGAGATGATACCATTATCACCCATAGAAGATAAATTATCCCATGTCCTGGATGAACATACTGACGATGAAAAAAGAAAATGTGCAGTTGTGAATATCCCTCACGCTCAGAAGGGAGAACAGCTTATAGCCTTTGTAGCAGGAAAAAATCCGGACAAACTATCACTTAACAGGAAACTGGATAGTTTAGGACTGACTCATCTATCACAACCTGATCATTACATACCAATTGATTCCATCCCCATGCTGCCGTCAGGAAAAGTTGATTATAAAAGTATTAAAAATATGGCTATGGAAAAATTTGCATGAATTAGATTCTTCGGTCGTATCCTCCCTCAGAATGACAAGGTGCGCCAATATGTCATTCTGAGTGCAACGAAGTGGAGCGAAGAATCTCTGGTTTGAAAGCTACAGTAGGGTGGATTAAGCGAAGTGAATCCACCTTTATTAACTAAACCAGTTTTATCCCTGTTTTCAAGATTTCTTTTGCAAGTGGATTTTGCAGATTGAAATCTTCGGGAGCAAAAGGGATGACCTCTATTTCACTACTTATAGATAGTGTAATTCTTCTTATTTTATCCTTATCATCGATTCGGTTTCCCTCAAATATGTCAGAAACTAAAGCAATATCTATATCGCTCCATTCCTGATAATCCCCTTTTGCATAACTCCCAAAAAGGATTGCTTCTTTAATTGGAATATTGTTCTGATCTAACGCCTGGATATATCTGTCTATAGTATGCTTTACTTTAGCAGGGAACTGAACCATGCGTAAAACTCCTTTATTTTGGTTAAACACTCATTTGTATATTCTAATGCCCAATAAATAGACACCAATCATATCTTCCTGAATCAAGGATGCTTTCAGCAGATTCAGGATCGTGTTGAGCGCTTTCAAGCCAGTATTTAACATGTTCTTCATTTGTCATCTTTTATATGAATTGTGGTTTATATCAAATCATCAGAATTATTACCAATTAATAATGTGGCTACCTTGCATGCCTTGATGTTGTTTCTGTTTTTTTGTAATTAATATTTTTTCTTGTAGGTTTTTTATGAATATCATATCATTAGAATTTAAGAATTGGAGAATTGAGAAATTCCTTAATCCCTCAATTCCTCAATATTATAATTCCGACTCGTTCGGGTTTTTCTGTGTAGTCGTAAACCGGCAAATTAACTTTATTTAGTTTGGACAAAAGACTTAGAGATATCTTTGTAAGGTTGATTTTTAACGAATTGAGGTAGCAAATGACACTTTATTCAGATAATACAAAGAAGGCGTATCATGATATTATTGGTTATCTTATAGGCGACGGGTCTAAGGATGGAATATGTGGAATTAATATTATTGAACAATTTCAACCGGAAGACAATAGCCGACTCTCAATTCCCAGAAACATCAATGCCGCATTTCTAATCATTCTTTCAGGTAATGATCATTCCAAATACCATGAGGCAGTTGGATATTTGGAAGAGATAGGGAATGATCCTCTCTGGACATCTCTTGTCGAATTCTATAAAGACGGATTCGATTTGTTGCTAAGAGAGTTCGAAGGCTTCTGCTCAAATGATGGTAATGGCGCGGAAAGGGTAAATAAATTCTTAGAAAGAATGATTCAACATGAGAAACTGTCCTCAACCTCACATGAAATCCAGGAAGATGTTTGGGCGTTATTACACCCTGCAGCATCCGGTATCTTAAATAATAAAGAAGTTCAGTTACAGAACTTGAGAGAAAAGAGAAAGATAAATATTACACGTCTGAACTCCAAACCTATAAAGAACGTTCCAAAAGAGGTTATCTTTACAGCGAATGCCCTTTTGACTATCCCGCCTGCCGGAAAAAGGTTTGAAGATCTTGACATAGGCTCCAGTTTGTGGAATGTCCTGAAAGAAGTTGTAAATGAGGATCAAGTATTCTGGTATGATCATCCAGTTCAGATAGGTGTCGAACCTGATAAGAATGAAATACTTTATGGCCTTCACCATCTGTCCGAGGCGCTTCTCTATGAAAAGAAATTAAAGAATGCAGCGGAGGATGAGGAGTTAACGTGTGTATTGTCGGCTTCTGTTACGCACGAGGGGTTACAGGGTATTGTGAAGGAGTATATTGAATACGAATTGGAAAAGGCCCATGATTTACCCGGACTCAAAGTATATCTCTTTACAGAGGCGGAAACAAGTAAACTAATACATGAGATTCTTGTACCGGCAGCAAGGAAGTATCTTGATAATATAAACAACCCCTCAGTTCTTTTGAGGGAGGTAGTGGGCGTCAATGGTAAATACGGAAGACACTATAGTTTTCTCAAGGCTATATCCGCTTTCTGGCAAGTATTTATAGATCCTTGTAAGAAGGCTACATTCAAGATTGATCTTGACCAGGTTTT
>JBHHYW010000243.1:0-4843 GCA_046757745.1 Candidatus Scalindua sp. | reverse complement strand
CGGGGCTCATGCCAACCGATGGAAGGGAGCACCCCAGGCACATAGCAGGTTTTACCCGCCAGTCTGTCATTGTAATAATAGACTGCATTTTGCCAAACTATTTGTTTTTATTACAATCTAATATTATGAGTCCGACACAAATTGTACAAAAGCTCCTGTCTGCCAACTCACCTTTGGTGAAGGCACAGGCAAGCTGGAATTAGTGTAATGTACTTTCTGTCTTCACTTTCAGTGCACTGGCAAATTATGGAGGAATAATGACACCATCTGATATTGTTAATAAACTCTGGAATTACTGTAACGTCCTTCGGGATGACGGGATGAGTTATGGTGATTATGTTGAGCAGCTGACATACTTACTGTTTCTTAAAATGGCTGATGAGCGCTCAAAGCCTCCTTATGTGCCTGCCTCGCAAAGCTCGGCGCACACGAGTAATCAATCAAGTTTTATTCCAAAAGAATATGGCTGGCAGAGTCTTCTGAAAAAAGACGGTGATGATCTTTTCGATCACTACCGTCATCTTCTTGAAGAGCTAGGGCAGAAAAAAGGGCTTCTTCAATTAATATTCGGAAGGGCACAAAATAAATTTCAGGATCCTGCAAAGCTACGCCGCCTTATTGTTGACCTCATTGATAAAGAAGACTGGTCTTCCATGGGAGCTGATGTTAAAGGTGATGCCTACGAAGGGCTACTTGAGAAGAATGCTCAGGATACGAAGTCAGGTGCTGGACAGTACTTTACCCCTCGTCCATTGATTGCGGCCATGGTAGATGTAATTGCTCCTAAACCGAAAGAGGCTATCTGCGACCCTGCTTGCGGAACAGGAGGGTTTCTACTTGCCTCACATGATTACATCGCAAAACATTTCAAATTGAACAAAGATCAGAAACGGTTCCTTGACGAAAGTGCGTTGAGAGGCTGGGAACTCGTTCATAATACCGCACGGCTCTGTGCGATGAATATGATGCTTCATGGAATAGGCCATGGAGACTTGCCTGCGCGTGGCCAGACTAAGATCACCGCTCAGGCGAGCGCGCAAGCAGGCGATCTTCCTTTAAACGTTTCGGATTCACTTGCCAGCGATCCAGGAGATCGATTTGAAATTGTAATGACTAATCCCCCATTCGGCAAAAAAAGCAGTACAACAATAATCGGAGCGGATGGAAAACCATATAAAGAAAAAGAGACTATAGAGAGAGAAGATTTCTGGTCAACAACGTCAAACAAGCAATTGAATTTTGTCCAGCACGTAAAAACACTTCTCAAACAACACGGCCGTGCTGCTATCGTTGTGCCTGATAATGTTTTATTCGAAGGCGGTGCGGGAGAAACGATCAGGCGTAAACTGCTTCATGAGTGTGATGTTCATACACTTTTACGACTTCCGACAGGACTCTTTTATGCTCAAGGGGTAAAAGCAAATGTCTTATTCTTTGATCGCAAACCTGCATCAGAAACACCCTGGACAAAGAAACTCTGGATATATGATTTCAGAACCAATAAAGATTTCACCCTTAAAACCAATCCACTCATGCGAGAAGACCTCGATGAATTTATTAAATGCTACAACCCTGAAAATAGACATAATAGAAAGCCCACATGGTCAGAAAAGAAACCTGACGGGTGTTGGCGTGCATTTGATTACGAAGAATTAATAAATCGAGACAAAGCAAGCCTTGACATCTTCTGGCTCAAAGACGAAAGTCTCGAAGAATCCGAAAATCTTCCTGAACCCGGCGTAATAGCCCGCGAAATAGCCGAAGACCTTCAAAACGCCCTGGAACAATTCCAATTAATCGCCAAGGACTTGGGGGAAGAGAACAAATAATACTGAAGAAGTTCTGGACGCGCACCAGGTAAAAGAGCCTGATGCGGCATACATCGTTGAATTGGTGCGAAACCAGAAAGACTATTAATGAAGCAGATGACTATCAGCGATATTAAAATTGATATTGTCCGCAAAGACATCAAGAACATACATCTTGCCGTATACCCGCCAACGGGCAGGGTTCGCATTGCCGCGCCGTTAAGAGTAAATGAAGACGCAATCCGCTTATTTGGCATTTCAAAGTTAGGTTGGATAAAACGACATCAACGTAAATTTGAAGAACAGGAAAGAATATCGCCAAGAGAATACAAGAATAGAGAAAGTCGGGCTAATAAACAGATACATAAATTCAAGATTTGCATAAACGTATAGTCTTTTGTTTGAAAGAAGATAAAAAGGTTAATTGTATGTTGTAGTTTAGGCTATTTACCATAACTCGATAATACTTTGATTAATTATGATAATTAAGAATCAACAAACAGGCCTTTCAAAACGTGTTGCAAGTGGCCTTATTTGGAACCAAATATACATAGTTCTTAGTTTTGGTATATCTCTGGCTTTTCAGTTATTTATTGTTCGTCAATTTGACCGTTATACTTACAGTATATATATTTTTGCTGCCGGGTTTGTGGGTATTGTTTTAACATCGGTTTCGTTTGGCTTTGAAAACATCATCAATAAGTATATCCCCGAATATTTAAGTAAAGGGAAGGGTGCCTGTTCCCTCCTTGTCTTCAAAAGATTTTTGTTATTAAGATTCATCATCCTCTTGAACATTTGTGTTGTTATACTGCTTGCCCGGAAACTCCTTGTTTCACTCTTAAATGTACCAGAAATTGCAACATTGATAGGGTTTTTGTTAGCCGTCATCCTGGTTCGGGGTACCTACAATCTCTTTCCCAGTATGTTCATGGCTCAATTGAAGGTCAAGCAGGCAAGAATTATTGAGTCATGCGAACAGGCATTACATCTATTAGTTGTTTGTTACATCTTTGTGATCCTTCAATCTGTCAACATAAAACAGGTCTTTCTCGCTCAATTTATTATTGACGGTATTATCCTGATTCTATATTGGGTTCTTCTGCATAAATCCTGGCAGGGAACTAGTGCACAAAGTGAAAATGTAGACTTTAGATCTCTCTATAAGTTCGGTCTATATTTTTGTGGAACGGATATCTTGACATATCTATTGGCTGAAAGATCAGATGTTCTTCTTTTGGGCCTCTTGAATCCGGACAAGGAACAAATTGGGATCTACAACGTAGGAACCATGATCGGGCTTAAGATCAGCGTCCTCGTTCTAGGAAGCTTGAGAGGACTGCTTTTGCCCGCTTTATCTGAGGCCTATGCCAGGAGGAAAGCCGAAGGTTTAGCTCAAGCCTGGCAGTTCTTCCTTAAGGTAATCCTTATTGCCATCATACCGACTTTTTCCTTCTTGTTCATCTACGCAGATCAACTTATCATCAACCTGTTTACTAAAAATTATATTCAAAGTGCTAATATCCTTAAACTCTCCGTAGGATTTGGCATATCGGGTTGGTTATTGGGTTCCGGTTTGAGCATGATCGTCCTGATGACTCTGAACAAAGGTAAAACGGTGCTATGGACAAGATTGGGGGCAGGAATGCTAAACCTCTTGTTAAATATTATTCTTATCCCTTCTTACGGAGCCATCGGTGCGATTATCGGTACAGGCGTTTCTCAATTGTCAATTACCATCATAGAGTTCGAGATAATGCGGCGGTATGTTAAAGTGATATATCCATTCTTGTTTTTAGGCAAATTGCTGTTTGTCAGTTCGATATCATTATTAGCCATAATATGGCTACCAGCAAAGGAGCTGGGACAACTGGCTGTAAACGGAGGGATTTTTCTGGTGTTATTCCTTTCCATTGCTTATTTTGTAAAATTCCTGACTCCTGATGAAAGACAGCGACTATCCGATATCAGTGTTCTTAAATATTTAGCCAGGCTGTTTTAGAAAGAAATATACAATTTGTATGGAGCCAAAGGAGTTATAATTAGTATTATATAGAAACTTACCTTCACGTTGAAGATGTCAATGCCGACCTTAATCTTGAGAATATAATTTAGTAAAAAGGGTTTTGAGGGAATATGAAGCGAATTAGAAAGCGATGTAAAGGTATAAATGAAAATATTGTTGGAATACTATTGAAAAAACATTAAAAGGTGTGGAGTTATGGTCATCAAATATCATAGAAAAAACTATAATCCCTTAGAAAGCAATCCCGCTTCAATTGACAGTATCTCTACAGGAATGGTCCCATCTGGAGCCAAGGTGCTTGATATTGGTTGTGCTACAGGGTACATGGCAGAGTATTTACAGGAATATAAGAATTGTACTGTAGCCGGTGTGGAAAATAACCCGGAGCAGACACAACTTGCCCAGAAAATATGTTCGGTAGTATTTGCTGGTAGTATTGAAAGTCCGGGGATACAATTTCAGATTGATCAATATGTGAAGAAGGAGAGTCTATTTAATTGTGTTTACATGTCTGAAGTGATTGAACATCTTGTTGATCCATGGAAGATTCTAGCAGTATTGTCAAGATGGATCCATAAAGATGGTTGTCTAATCATTACTACCTGTAATATTGCCCATTGGCAGATCAAATGGCATTAAGTATATCCCCAGTACAAAGTAAAACGCAAAAAATAACACTAATGCACCAAAATTAATTGTTGCCGTAGGGCATACAATGATGGTAAGTATATAGAAAAGACCATAGGTAGTGTTCTTGTCCAGATCTATCAGGAAGTTGAGATTATTGTGGTTGCTGATGGGCCTACAAATAACAAGGAAGACGTTTCATGAACAATACGCCCGTACAAAAATGCCGACAATTTCCGTGAAAAAAAGCCTGCCCCTGCGCGACCCGCTCGATGGTCTGGGCCAGAGCAAGAAATTAGAGGCGTGCTACAAACGATTACTTGCTTAGTTGAAAAAGGCATTTCCTTCTGAATACAGACTTTATCAAGTTAAGAATCGTGAT
>JBHHYW010000242.1:0-4848 GCA_046757745.1 Candidatus Scalindua sp. | reverse complement strand
CCTTCGACAGGCTCAGGGACACCTTCGACAGGCTCAGGATTACTATTTGACAATTCTTGGAGTAAATCAATATCACCCTGTATGAGTGCAATTTTCTTCCTTCTGTTCCATCCCTGAACTTGTTTTTCTCTCTTAAATGCATAATCAATTCTGTCAAAACCTTCACAATAAACAAGTTTAACTGGTAGATGGTTTTTTGTATACTCGGCTCCTTCACCTGTTTTATGTTGTTCTAATCTTAATTTTAGATTTCTTGTGCTACCGGTATAAAAGCTACCATCTGAACATTCTAAGATATACAAATAACCATTTGCGTTTTCTATTTGAGTTATCTCCTCTAACTCTATATCAGTATTATTATTTTCATTTTTGGCGGTGGCTGAGCCTGTCGCCGCGGTGGCTGAGCCTGTCGAAGCCCCGCACATAAAAGTCTGGAAGATAGTAAAAAAGATGCTGCCATTGGTGGGGACACGGCCTTTTTTGCGAATATCGGCGGGATTGATGCGCACCAGTGCATCTTCCGGAAAGGCGTTGAAATCGTTAAAGGCCTGGTTTGCTAAAATATTGCGGTCGGTAAGAAATAGAATACGCGGCCTGCGCCCTTCGGCAAACTCAGGATTCGGTTTATTTTGCAGGTTCCAGCGGGAATAGAACAACTTCCATGCGATTTGAAAGGCGATGAAGGTTTTACCGGTGCCGGTAGCAAGTGTTAATAAGATGCGTTCCCTGCCATCGGCCACTGCCGATAGCGCTTTGTTCACTGCTATTTCCTGATAAAAGCGAAGAGGTCTGCTGCCGCCAATATCTTCATACGGAATGGCATTAAAAGCATCGCGCCATTCATTCTGTTCTGAAAAAACCCGCTGCCATAATTCATCTGGTGTCGGAAAGCAGGCAACGTCCTTCTCTTCACCCGTTATCATATTTATTTCATAGATTTCATTGCCGTTGCCGGAATAGGCAAAATGGATATTCAGTTTGTCCGCGTAATTCTTAGCCTGTGCCACACCTTCGTCAACGGGCAGTTCATCACTTTTAGCTTCCACCACGGCCAGCTTCTGATTTTTATAGGTGAGGACATAATCGGCAATCAGTGGTTTGCTGCGTCCGCCACCGGTTTGAATTTTACCAATGGTGATGTGATATTCACGCAAAACTTTAGTGTCTTCAATAACGCCCCAACCGCTCTCTTTTAATTTAGGGTCAATGAGTTCGGCTCTTGTTTCCGCTTCGTTCATTATTAATCTTCCAGTTCTGGCTTATCGCCTTTATCCAGATAATTCTTTTTTGTGATAATGCTTCTGCCCAACTCCTTTTCAGTTTCCTTCCTGGCATTTCCGGAAATTTTACCACCACGCCGGGCGACATTTTTATTTTTAGTAAATGTTTCAGGTTTCTCTTTTTGTGAAATCTCTGTAGTGACGCGTTCGCCTAACATTGTAAAAATCAATTCTAAATCATCCATATGGTTACGCAAGTCGGCTTTTGATTTTTCCGGCAGGTTCTTATGCTTTTTATATTCACCCGGGGTCATTCCGAATGTTGCTTTGGAAATCTCGGCAGTTAAAATGGCGAAGTCTTTTTGCTCTTCAATTCCGCGCTCTTTCCATTCATCGGTCAGATTCTGCCGGATGGAGATGCCGCGCAATCTTTTATCAATCCAGTCCTGGGGATAGCCCTTTTTCTCGTAGATTTCTTTCATCCGCTGTTGAGCGAGTTCGGGGTTTTCTATCTCATCCAGCCGCTCTTTTCCGAGTTGAGCAAGCCACTGTTTAAAGGGTTCCGCCTTTTTTGATGGAATGGATTGGATAATTCGGAAAATGCCTTTTGTGTTACTGCAATCTGTTATGCGTTTTTTACCATCAGGCGCTTCTAGTTTCAACCCGTGACAAATTGTCACGACTTCACTTCCTTCTTGCTTAAGTCTCTGCTTTAGCTTTCGCCAGTAGGCACCGGAATCAGCGCTTTCGGTTAGAACGCCGCAAACATCCACAACCGAGTAGTACCATTCGTCTTTGTGCCAAATCCGG
Organism: Candidatus Scalindua sp.; assembly: GCA_046757745.1. Classification (GTDB taxonomy): domain Bacteria; phylum Planctomycetota; class Brocadiia; order Brocadiales; family Scalinduaceae; genus Scalindua. Next base: position 2,818 of record JBHHYW010000242.1, on the reverse strand, counting down.
CGGATTTCTTTGCTCTGGAAGACGACCAGTCTGTTTTGTTTATCTGCCATTATAATTGCCCGTCAAATGCTTTTTGCAGGATTGATTTTTTGAGTTCTTCTAAATCATTCAATTTTTGATGATAGATTGATTCTAGTATTTTTGTTTCGATGGAAAGTGCATCGGCTTTCTTCACTATAAACTTTTGAATATCTATCTTCGGAAAAGGAACAACAATAGAATTAAGCATATTCTGATTTAATTTTGGTTGAGCCATACCACTAACATAATCGTCCAATTTGATTGCATTAAGGTAATATTGTACGAATCTTTGGCTTACCATATTTTCAAAGCGTAATACATGAGCATGATTGTTAACCCATGTTTTTCCACTTATAGAAAAAGCAATCGGATAAGTTCTCGCTAATAGATTTGCCCCATCTTCTGAGACTAAAAGTAAATCTTCATCAAAAATATAATCATTAACATAATCAACAATACCCGAAGCACCGTAGTATGGATACTTTCCTTTGATACGTTTACTTTTCGTTATTGGAATACGCCTACTATCTAGATTTTCGGACATTTGATTTAGTTTCTTCTCTTCCCAATCTTTCCCCGGCTTGCGTTGCCCTGAGCTTGCCGAAGGGGCAAAGACATTGTTCAAATATGAATCAAACAATTCCCGGCTGTTTTGCAGGTTCTTTTCGGCATTGGTTTTGGCCTTGTCAATAGCCGCAAACGCTTTATCTAATATTTTTACAATGCGCTTTTGTTCGGGGAGAGAGGGTGGAAAAGGGAGTTTATAGTTTTCTATAAAGTCTTTTGGAACTCTTTTGTGGCCAACAGCACCAATCATCTGTTTTTTGCCATCAGTTCTAAATTGCTCGTTTGAAAGAAAGTAAAACAGATATTCAGGAATTATTTGTCCATTGGTTCTAAATACAAAAAATTCGCTTGAGCCAAATCCAATACCATTCACTAAATTCCGTGCTATTCCTAGTTTCCCATTTTCAAAACACGGCGTTATTTTAGCAAGTAAGACATCATTTTCTGCAAAGAAAGTATATCCGGAATATACGTCGGATAACTGTCTTGATAAACTTAGTGTTAATTCTTTAGTTTGCTCATTTAGATTTGCCATAGGAACAAAGGAGACATGCTCATTTTTATTTAAAACGTCTAAAGCCTCCTTTTTCGGTGGTCTAATTGTAAATAATTTCCCGATACTTTCTACTTGCCAATTCTTGCTCATAATAATTTGCTAATAGCTCTAAAAATTTTTTTGTTTTCTTTATCCCAAGACTTTCACTTTTTAGGAGATAATACAAAATGGTTTGTTCCTGCTTCATTTCTAAACTGTTCGAATTCGACCAGTTTAAAATCAGGGTTGTGTAATCTTTCCCATCCTGCATCCTTGAAACTTTGATTCCCTGAGATAGTATTCACGGACTTTTAGATTGTCAAGACGCATAATCAGGCGTATGTGTGATCAGCCTAATTAGCTACACAGTGTGTAGCCTTTTTGATCATCCTTAAAAGTGAGGTAAAATAGTCTAAAATTTTTCAAATTAGCAGCGGATATCTTTATAGAATGCAGTATCAATCTCTTTCATATTAATTTATGAATCGTTTTCAGAACCGCTTCACTCTCTTTATCCAGCGCCTTCATCTCGTCCAATATCTCTTCAGGTTCTCTTAAGACAGTTTCATTATTATTATTCGGATTTTTTACAGAAAGGTCAAAGGTGTCTTCGGCAAGCTCAGACATCGATATAGACCAGGAATTATCAGAATCGGCTTTGCCCTTTTGCAATTTCACAAATTCAGTAAGGTCGTTTTCATTCAGGGGATTGGTCTTGCCAAGGTTCCTGTCCAGGTTGAGCTGGTAAAACCATACCTTTTTAGTAGGCACTCCCTTTTCAAAAAAAAGCACTACGGTTTTAACGCCTGCTCCGGCAAAGACGCCTCCGGGCAGATCCAATATCGTGTGCAGGTTACAGCTTTCCAGCAGTTGTTTACGCAGGGAAATGGAGGCGTTATCGGTATTTGAAAGAAAGGTGTTTTTAATTACCACACCTGCCCTGCCGCCGGCTTTGAGTTTTTTAATAAAGTGCTGCAAAAACAGGAAGGCAGTTTCACCGGTCTTAATGGGAAAGTTTTGCTGTACTTCCTTACGTTCCTTGCCGCCAAATGGTGGATTAGCCAAAATAATATCAAAGCGGTCTTTTTCCTGAATATCGGAAATGTTTTCGGCCAGGGTGTTGGTATGCAGAATATTGGGTGCTTCGATACCGTGCAGAATCATATTCATAATACCAATGATGTAGGCTAACGACTTTTTCTCTTTACCGTAAAAGGTTTTCTTTTGCAGCGTTTCGGCTTGTTTGGTCGTCAAGCTCTTGCTGGCTTTCAAATATTCAAATGCTTCACACAGAAAGCCTGCGGAGCCAACCGCACCGTCATAAATGGTGTTGCCTATTTTAGGTGCCACAACTTTTACAATTGATTTAATCAGTGCCCGCGGCGTGTAGTATTCTCCACCATTGCGCCCTGCATTACCCATATTTTTTATCTTGGATTCATACAGGTGAGACATTTCGTGTTTCTCTTTATGGGTACGAAAACGCAGTTCATCAACAAGGCTAATTACTTCCCGCAAATTATAACCGCTTTGAATTTTGTTTTTAAGCTCACTGAAAATCTCACCAACCTTATACTCTATGGTGTCTGCGCTCTCCGCCTGAGTTTTGAATTTCTTCAGGTAGGGAAACAGTTTCAGGTCAACAAACTCTCTCAAATCATCACCGCTTAACGCTTTGTGATAGTCGAGTTTGCC
>JBHHYW010000241.1:0-4861 GCA_046757745.1 Candidatus Scalindua sp. | reverse complement strand
GCAGAGAAGATGAATTTATCGATTATATGACAGATAACGTCATGCCACAGATTGCCAATAAAAATCTCGCAGAGTTTTGTGATGTTTTTTGTGAAAAAGGAATCTTTTCACTGGAGCAGTCTAAGCGGTTGCTGCTCAAAGCAAAGGAACTCGGGTTTAAGTTAAAGATTCATGCAGATGAAATCTCTCCGCTTGGCAGCGCCGAGTTGGCAGCCGATCTTGGTGCAGTTTCAGCCGACCATTTGCTCCACGCTTCTGACAAGGGTATTTCAGAAATAGCAAGAACCGGCGTCATAGCTACGCTGCTTCCGGGAACGGCATTCAGTTTAAAGGAACCATATGCCAGAGGACGTTATATCATTGACCAGGATTGTGCCGTGTCCCTTGCAACTGATCTTAATCCTGGAAGCTGTTTCTCTGAATCGATACCGCTCATTTTTGTACTAGCCACCCTCTATATGGACATTACGATTGAAGAGGCTGTTACCGCACTGACGATAAACGGCGCAGCATCACTTGACCGGGCGGACAGGATTGGAAGCATTGATGTGGGGAAAACCGGTGATGTGATAATCCTTGAGTTTCCGTCATATAAATATATCCCATATCATATTGGTGTCAGTTGCGTGGAAAAAGTCATCAAAAACGGTAATCTCGTATTTGATAAAGAAACAAATTAGCTCCTTCTATCACTAATTTATGGCATTTTACTGCGTAAATGAGCAGAGTACTAATTTCTATATGTTCGACAGTAGAACTGCCGAACAGTTGTGATCGGGAGACAGACCTCTCTTTCGAGAGGATTCCAATTCTGGAATCCTCTCGAAAGAGAGGAAATGCCAATTAGCCTTTTCAACTTTTCTACATTATGCTGTCAGAACTAACCATAAAAGAGTTTCTGGAAAAGACCGCATCAGGATTCCCTGCCCCCGGCGGCGGCAGTGTGGCTGCTTTAAGTGCTTCACTTGCAGCAAGCCTGACGGAAATGGTTGCTAAACTTACTATCGGTAAAGAAGGTTATGAGACCGTTGCAGACGAGATGAAGGCCTTTGCACAAGAAGCCGGCAAATTAAAACTTAAGCTTGTTCAAGATATTGATAACGATTCCAACGCTTATAATGATTTGATGTCTGCCAAAAGATTACCAAGAGATACCGAAGCAGAAAAACATCATAGAGAAGAAGCGATTCAAAGTGGATTGAAAAAGGCCACCTTAATCCCGATGTCTGTGGCCGATGATGCCACCAGGGTGATGGAACTGGCAGGAAAGACTGTGGCAAGTGGCAATAAAAATGCCATCACCGACGGGGCGGTGGGCGTCATGATGGCTAAAACGGCAGTGCTATCAGCTCTATACAATGTCAAGATCAACTTGAGAACGATAAAAGATAAAGCGTTTATAGATAAAATCTCAAAACAGGTGAAAAACTTGCAAACTAAAGCCCTGGACATGGAAAAAGAATTGCTTTCGAATGTAGATTTATAAAAACGCCAGTATTCTTTGTACATGGAGGAATGCAAGTGTTCTTTATTAAATTTTTTCCGGCAAAGTCAGCCCAAACACCTACTCCAAATTGTACCCACCTGCATCAATCCTTAACGTATTTCAAGATACGAGCGCCCTCTATTCTTAAAAGCAACATTGCTTATCAAGCCGTATAATTGTAGAGAAAAGCACAAAAAAACAATTTACAAAACTACATATATCATATATCATACATGCTTAAAGGAGAAAGAATATGAAAAGGACCACGATCTTTGCCGAAGACTATCTAATGAGAGAGCTTAAAGAAATTTCTAAAGAAGAAAACAAAAGTGTTGCTGGGGTTATAAGAGAAGCTATGGAAAGATATGTCCGGCAAAAAAGGTGTTCAAAAAGGAAGTTATCTTTTATAGGCATCAGTAATAGCGGAAAGAAAAATATTGCCGAAAAACACGAAGACCTTCTTTGGAAAGAGGCGCCAAAATAGACACCATTATTGTTGACACTGGTATTATTTATGCCCTGACAGACAAAAATGATACCTGGCATAGAAAATCTGTTGATTTTGTAACAACCTTTAATGGCAGGCTAATCATCCCTTCTACATTATTGCCGGAGGTGTGTTATCTGATAAATAAATTTTTGGGAAAGGATGCTGAGACCATATTTATAAATTCTTTAATTAATAGAGAAATGTTAATTGAACATTTCGATATTACCGACTTACAACGATGCGTCCAACTCTTAAGCAAATACGCCGATGCTAACTTTGGCTTTGTCGATGCATCTCTCATGGCAATTGCAGAAAGAATGAATGTTTGTAAGATATTGACTACTGACAGAAGGCATTTTTCAATTGTACGGCCTGAGCATTGTCACTCTTTTACATTATTACCTTAACATATAATTTTTTTTTTTAGAGACAAGACTATAACTTAGTTAGCTTTGCACATCTGTAGTATAGAGATATATTTACAGGCATTCAAACTAGCAGATACCGTAAACTGATGAGATGGTCCCCCTTGAACCTTCCTTCAAAAATGGTGGGTATTGCCCATCCGGCAAATATGTGAATACAATTACGTATTGTCTTTGATAATTCAGGATTAGGATGGTTAGTGAAAAATAAACAAAGATTCAAAATACTACTACTAATTATTGGCTGTGCCATACTTTTCGCACTGATTTACAAGGTTGGCCCTTCAGCTATTTATCACCATCTCAGCATTCTGAAGTGGAAGATTCTACTAATATTTCTGCCATACTTCCTTGTCTTTACCCTCGACACTCTGGGGTGGAAATACTCATTTAGAGACGAAAGAACAAGCTTTAAAGACCTCCTCATAATCAGGCTTGCCGGTGAATCGGTAAATACGATTGTGCCGTCTGCAGCTTTTGCAGGGGAACCCTTAAAGGCTTATTTCCTTAAGAAACACGACATCTCCATGGTTGACGGAATGGCCTCTGTCGTAATCTCAAGGACAATAATGACGATAGCGCAGATAATCTTTGTAATGACCGGAGTGGTCTTGCTTCTGTACAAATTAAATGTAACAGGTTCTCGCCTGATAAGTTCAATAGCAATTATACTTTTGGGCATACCCATAATAATGCTCATTATCTTTATCCAGAAACAGGGTATTTTCGCCTTCCTGTTGAAACTATTACGACTGTTCAGGTTAAAGGTCCGCTATATAGAGGAACGGGAGGAGAGATTAATAGAACTTGATAAAAACATTTATCAATTCTACAGTCATAATAAAAAGAAGGCTTTTTACTCATTCGTCTATTACTTTCTGGGCTGGGTGGCCGGTATGATCGAAGTACTCCTGATTCTTTACCTCTTAAACATACCTGTTGATACAGTCTCCGCCTATATTATAGAATCACTCTCATCTGCTGCCAAAGGCGCAACATCATTCATACCCGGAAGTATCGGCGGCCAGGAAGGTGGCATTATTGCAATATTCGCAAGTCTGAACCTAAGCGCAAGCATCGCCCTGACATTTGGGATACTGAAAAGGCTGAGGGAGCTGATATGGACCGGCGCCGGGTTGTTTGTTTTATCAAAACTTGAGTGGGCAATTGCAGAATCTCCACCAAAGGAGTAAGATATTGAAACATTCCCATTTTAATCCATTTAATGAAAGCAAAATATCTACGGTAGTATGTATTCCGCTAACGAGTAATCTAAAGTGGACAACTGCACCAGGGAATGTCTTGCTAAAGAAAAGGGTGGCTGGACTGGCGAAGGATTCTGTGGCGAACGTATCACAAATTGTTGCACTAGATAAGATATCCTTACCGAGAAGAGTGGCAAAATTCCTGGTTCCTACGTCAAACAGATATTTCATGGGCTAGATATTGTGTTCTGTAGATAGTTTGAAGAAGCGGCTTGATGCAGAAGTGCGTGTTTACACTTCTTTTTTATACACGGTCATTCTTAAATCACGCAACCTTCACCCTGTTAAATTCTGTGTCGTATCAATAACAATATAAATATTGTATACAGTGATAATCAAACGTTAGTTGAGAGTGCAACGAGTAAAATTTATTTAACAGGGTAAAGGTTGCGGCTACCCGCCCGAACCGGCAATAAAATCCTTGCTTCCGCAAGGAATCCAATACTAAAATCCTCCCTAAGTCGCCTATCGTCAGGCACAATGGAAATGCCGATTAACCTTTTCATAATCTCTAATCTATATCTCGGTCCAAAACGCCATACAAATCCCCGAATCCGATAACGTCTTTTGCCACATATCCAACCGGTATTAAGTCTTCCGTAAACAATACGACAAGTTTGCCTTCTTTTGAGTCAAGGATTTCAGGGTCCAACGCTATATCCACTACGTATTTTATGCCGGGAATAACATCTTGCCATTTAGATAGCTCATCCGAATCCTCAGCAGAACGGACATTAGCGCTAAAGTCTGGAGATTTATCTTTATACACAGTAGTAATATTGAAATTGGCACCCTCTTTTATCTCACCGTATATTTCATTACGGAAATTATAGGTTACCGATATCATGTCATCGCACCCTTTGGGTTGCAGTTTAAGGCTTCCTTCCTGATAAACAACTCCATTTCTCCATGTCTTATAATTATATATATTATTTTCGTAATCGTAGTCAGTATTCATAGTACGCTCTTTCTCTCTCTTTTCCTTTTTTTCATACGAATTGACCGGCTTAAGCCTGTTAGTAATATCATCAATCATCATAGTTGTCCTATAGATGTTGTGTCTATGAATAATCTTATCGAGGAATCCTGTCGTACTCGCATCAATCGTTACAACCAGGCCATCACCGTCTTTTTCACATGTAAATATGGCAGTCCCCACCTTTTTGAAAAGCCAGAAGCCGATATTGTACTTAAG
>JBHHYW010000240.1:0-4865 GCA_046757745.1 Candidatus Scalindua sp. | reverse complement strand
ATTTTACTGGTACTCTTAAAGTTGAAAAACTCTTCCGACTAGTTCGGGTTAGGTACTTGGAGGACAGATATAAGGAAAAAGAAGCTATTGCCGATTTAGAGAAAGCTGTTTTACTTTATGATAATTGGGGACGGGCACTGGGCGCTCTGGCTGTTCCTCAAATGCGTACGAAGGAATATGGCTCTGCGAGAGAAAACCTTAAACTTGCATCCGAATTAGATCCTGACAATGAAGGCATTAAATTTAATAAAAATTTAATGTTGATATTTGATGAGGCGGTTGTTGGCGGAACTGTAAGGCAATTGCATGCACTCAGAGACAATGAATTAGATGGCTATGGAACGAACCTTGATCGATTTGAGGTCTTTGTCTCGCCTTTTGAAAGATATTTTGAGCGCGACCCTACTTCCCAGGAAATTTACGAGGCCTATGGAGACATCTTTGCGGCAAGTGAGATATACAAGAGTTCGGCTGTTTCGTATTATAAGAAGGCTATTGAATTAGGCGGAGATATGGATCGTCTGTTTGAAAAAATAGCAGAGATTGAATCTCCAAGTGAATAGAAAAGGCGGTGTATTTATGGAATCAACGAAATATTTTATGAGATTTTTTCTAAGCATCATATTACTAACTTTTTTGAGTGTTCCGTTGAGCATTAATATTCAACCCTCTAATGCTCAAGGGCAAGAGGATCAAAAGGAAGAGCAACCAAAGGAGCAGGGTGGCATTATTGGGGCAATGAAAAAGGTGGGTAAGGATATGATGGAGGGTGATAAAAAAGACAAAGAAACGAAGGAAGAGGAAGATACTAGGAAAAGTTTACCCGATGCCTGTAAAGAGAATCCGAATAGTCAGGCTTGCAAGGATGCTTTGGACGCCATTGAGGGTGATATTGGTGCTATTGATGATAAAACTGCCGATAAAGATAAGGAATATATTGATAAGATAGATGAAATAAATAAAGCGAAAGAAACGCTAAAGAAATGTAAGACGGATGAATGCCGCGAGGCGGCACGTAAGAAGTTGCAGAAACTCATTGATGAAGGTAGCAAGATTGTGAGTGATCGTTCAAAATTAAAGCAGGAAAAGCGTAAGAAAACGGCACAAATTGACATGATTAATAAAATGGGTGATGATGCTCGCAAAAAAGGCAAAACAGTCCCTGTTGCTGGTGGTGCTCAACCAAAAGTACCGGATGCGGCAAGCCCGGGAGATACAGCTGATAAAGGTGATAAATCTAAGAAAGGTGAAGACCTTGAGAAAGATTCTCTTGGAGAAGGGAAAGAAGCAAAGCAGGATGATTTGGATAAACAAAAGAGTAAAATAGGTAACCTTGATAAGCAAATCACAAAAAAGGATGACGAGTTTAAAAAGGCTCGGGATGAAATTAAAGATCTGGAGAAGAAAAGAGAAGCGTGTGGTGAGTTGTCCGATGGAAGAGAGGTGGCCGCATGCAGGGATAAATACGACAGAAAGATTGAATTAAAAAAGGCCGAAGCAGGACGGATAACAGCAGAGAGGCGTAAGTTAGTTGATAAACGACGAGGAAAAGCTGAAAAGCTTCAATCTGAAGGTGTGGTTACTCCCAATGAACCCAGCCGTATGGATGCAATAATCAAGAAAGGTGAAGAAGCTTCAAGCCAGAGAATGAAGGCTATCAATGATGCTGCCAGAAAAGCAGAAGAAGAGGAAGAGGTGCGAAAACAAGATGTTCACACGGTTTATGATGAGGATGAAAAATTCTTTTATCTTGAAAAAGGGCCAGAAGGGGATACAAGCGGATGGACTACGGTTCAACGCAAAAATGATGAAGGAAAAGTAGTTTTTTCTGAAACAAGAGATGCCAAGGGTAATTTTGTTGAAAGTTATCAGCTTTTTGATAACGGGAAGGCCTTGAGAAAAAGTGTAGATTGGCGAGGTGTCGAAAAGACAACCGTTATTGATGAGAATAATAAACGCGTAGGTTCGGAGCTATTCAATCCTCGACTGGAAGAGAGAACTCTTGAGACATATGAAGGTGGCCTTATAAAATATTCCACTACCACGGATAAAGAGAACCGTAAGGTGGCGTCATTCCAGAGGTACGATAAAGGAAACCCCTTTGATCTCGTGCATACTATTGAAGATATTGATTATGATAAAGGCTTGTGGACCACTGAATCGCTTGATACGGATGGTTCGGTCTTTGTTACGCATAAAGATTTAGAGGGGAATTTGATTAATGAATTTGGCGTCATGGGTAACGGCAGTCAGTATAAATATGTCGTAGGCGGCGATGCAGAAAGTGCCTTGGCAGAAGGTGAAATTGTTTCAAAATCAGATATTGCATCCTATAAAGAGTATATAACCGGAAAACGAAGTGGTACTCACAAGTTCAGGCATAAAGATGAAGATGCACTCAATAAGAAGTTGTTAGCATTCAAGGATGGAAAAGGGGACTCAGTAATCGGCGGCGATGTGATCGTTAGCAGTAGATTTCAGGAATTCCAGGAATCGCATCAGCAGGAATCCGATAAAGGTGAGAATGCCAGTGATAGTGAAACTATTAACATGCATGGTGAAATACGAGATTTAAATACGAATGGGAATTACCGTATAAAGGGTACCGGGGCCAGTGCTTTTAAAGGTTCAGGTTACGGCAATACGCCTGCGGAAGCTATGTCTTCGGCGTTACGCGAAGCTGCCAGCTCTATTCAAATTCATGTTGAAAGTGAAATGGTCAATCACAGGAAATCCAATCAGGAAACACGCGGAGGAAAGCTTACCCAGTGGTCTCATGAACAACATGTCTGGAAAGAATCAAGTACAAATACTTTCGTGACGATTAAGGATTATAAGGTTACTAAAGTGACTGAAATTAAAGATCCTGATACGGGGCAGGTCCAATACGAGGTGAGCCTGGAAGCTCAACCGGGTGTCGCCTTAAGGAATCGTGCAACGCCTCCAAATTTTAAGTGAGGGACCGCGGCCGGTGTTCCAAATCAACCGGGTTTATAGGCATTGTAGGCCCTTATAGCATCTATGGTCATCCATATAGCCATGCCCAGCGAAAGCAAACCAAACGGTAAAATTATATAGGCATAAATACTCTCAAATTTGTCAGATATCCCTGTAGACTCGGCCCGGGGAAGCCCTGCCACAGTGAGAACAATGGAGGTAAGAAAAATTGTCCTATTAAGTTCGGGATTACTACAAGTATGAATGCCAGAGTAGTTGCCAGGGAAAGGCCGAGGGCTATGGCTGCCCTTCTCCTGTAGTGCATGTCATTCCATAGCCAGACCAGGTTACCAAGCCTGATAAAGAATGAAAAGGTGAGCCAGGTAACAAGAAGCATGCCTACCAGCTTACCGGTGCCCACTTCAGGTGCCCGATTACCGCTTACGCTCATTTTTACCTCCCTACTAAAAGCTTCTCGCCAAGGCCGCCACACGGCAAGTGGATTACAAATGCAAGTGCACATATTATGAGGATTTATCTAGTGAGGGAATTTACGACCCACAGAGAGTGTTGTCAAGTGAAATGTGGTTGTTTTGAAAGCAAGTATGTATTTGCGAACAGAGGTAAAGAAGAGTTTAAGGCAACAAATCCTTTTGTTGAGCCCAAACCGTGAGAGGGATGGTGAGTTTTACTTTGTGTTCTGTTTCAAGATTTCCAAGTGCTTAATTCGTGTTTACTGGCTCTTTATATATGCAAATTATGCAAAACATGCTTCCAAAGTTAAATTTGACATTATTTCAATTATAAATTATAGTGAGTAAAAGTAGGAGGTCATGCAAATATTTTTAAATCAGGAACATGAAAATAGACGTTATTATGGATAATTCTGATTCTAACATCGTCCACGACGTGGAGCATTATTAAAAGAACCCATCTTTTAGATGGGTCTTTCTATTTGAGATATCCGATAAACTGACCAAAACTTTTTTGGAGGTATAGCCATGAAAGACCTGAAGAAACCTTCTTCACTGATTTTCACATTTTGCCGGAAAATATATCTTTCGTTATTCATTGTTCTGTTTCTTACAGGGTATAATTATAGCGCACTGGGTAAAGAACTTCCCGCTGAACAGGCAAAATATATAAATGAATTTAATTCCAAATAATCAGCTACGTTTAACCAAAATAGTTCAGAGCTTTGATAATGAAAACCATTTTGCCCTGGCGTATACTTTATTTATTGTATAAAGTTCAGCAATGTAACTTTAAATAATTGTAGACAGATAGAGGCAACAAAGGTGTTTAATTCTGAAAAAAAAACTATAATCGGCGCCGTCTCCGGCCTTGGGTGCGCTGCAATCATTTTAGGCCTTGCCTGGGTTAATAGTTTGGCCGGCGATCTCAGGTTTTTACAGATAATTGTCAACTTCTTTGTCAGCACACCAACATTTCTACTTGTTACTCAACCATATAATCATCCGATAATAGAGGGCATTCTGTTTTTTATCTACTGGGGTTTAATTGGCGGTATTATTGGCTGGCTGCTCTGCCTCAAAACTTCATTTGCAAAGGTTGCTATAGTACTTATGATAGTCGGTATAATTATTTCACATAGTCTGATTCAGATAAAAATTGAGCGAGGGTTAGACGCAGCAATGGAAGCTGTTGGTGAAGCTATTGGCAAATTGATTTCTGGAGAGGCAACCGTTAATGAGACCAAGCCATGATGACTGAAATCTGGTGGAAGGTTTTCCTCGCCAGCATAATAACAGTTATAGCCTTAAAACTATTTGGAGTATCCACGAATTATCTGAAGGTTTTTTTTCTGGCTTTTGGCGGTTTTGCGGCCGGCTTTATTCTGTTGGCCGTTATTTCAGATGTCGTCTGGAGAAAATGGAAGAACAGACGCAAAAATGAATAAATTATTA
>JBHHYW010000239.1:0-4877 GCA_046757745.1 Candidatus Scalindua sp. | reverse complement strand
GACATTTCTGACATGCACCCAGGGGATTATTAAAGGAAAACAGATGGTGAGTGGGTGTTTTATACTCTATATTACAATTATTGCAACAGAAGTGACTGTTGAATGATATTTCAAGCCATTTCGAATCATTTATTAAGACAGCCTTAAGTTTTTTTCCTGCAAGTTTCTTTGTAAAAGGATTTGATTCAATAATATTATTTTTTATATCTTTCTTAATTCCATCAGTTACAAAGAGGATACTTAGATATCCAAAACCCAGACTGTAAGCTGTCTCAAGGCTATCAATAAGGCGTCCCTTAATCTTTTTCCCCACTACTAATCTGTCTACGATTCCCGCAACTGACTTATACTTGCGTATATCAAAGTCCTCAGGTGTAGAAGAGATATCAATAATATTATTGTCTGCAAAGATTCTGATTATACCTCGTTCTCTTAAAGCTGAAACCTGCATGCTGCTGGAGATCTTTTTACTGATTGCAATTGGAAACGTGACAAGAAATTTTGTGCTTTCCGGAAACGAGAGTATACAATCTGAGATTTGAAATATTGTATCGTTTCGGACAATCTCTCCGCATTTTGTGCAGTAGGTCTTGCCTATACGTGCAAAAAGGAGCCGGAGATAATCATTTATTTCGGTTGCAGTTCCGACGGTGGAACGGCGATTCTTTACGGGATTTTTTTGCTCGATTGCAATTGCAGGAGGTATGTCTGCTATATGATCGACATCCGGTTTGTCCACCCTTTCCAGGAATTGACGAGCGTATGCAGAGAATGATTCCACATATCTCCTCTGGCCTTCGGCGTACAGTGTATCAAAGGCCAGGCTTGATTTGCCTGAACCACTGACTCCGGTTATTACGACCAGTTTGCGTAATGGTATTTCTATATTAATATTCTTTAAATTATGTACCCTGATGCCACGGGCAGTTATTGATTTCTTCATTATGTTTTCAGACTGAAGGACTAACTCAAAATTTAAAATAATCCACTTTGTCACTTTAGAACTCTAACACTTTAGCAGAATTTACCATTGTCTTACAATTAATATTTTTGTATATTGTTGATATGGTAAATAAAGATAGTATAAAGCACGTTGCAAGGGACATGGCTATTTCTATTAATGCAGAGCGAGTAATTTTATTCGGCTCTTATGCACGTGGCGATGCCACAGAGCAAAGCGATGTAGACCTTATGATTATTGCAAAAAGCAACTTACCTCGGTTCAAAAGAAGTCGGGAATTGTACAAACTTTTAAGACCCCACCCCTTTGCTATGGATATTGTTGTTTATACACCTCATGAAGTCGAAAAAGGAAAAAAAACAAAAGTATCATTTGTGTCAACTGTTTTGAAAGAGGGCAAGACACTTTATGTCAGAAGAAATAGAAGTCAGCAAGCAATGGATAGCGAAAGCAAAAAATGATTTGCTTAATGCTGACAATAATCTAAAAGCGGAAGAGATCCCATTTGATACAGTTTGCTTCCACTGTCAGCAGGCGGCGGAAAAGTTCCTTAAAGCATACCTGGTTGCAAATGGCAACTCATATCCTATTTCACATGACCTTATCCTCATCCTTGAGAAGATTCTACCTCTGAATGCCAGTGCAGAAGCGCTGCGTGATGACCTTGCACTTCTGATGCCGTATGCAGTTGAAATCCGATACCCGGACGATTGGTTCATGCCAACAGAAGAAGATGCAAAGGAAGCAAGAGAAGCCGTATCGCATGTTGCATCATGGCTCCAGAATGCGATACCGGAAGTTTTTGCTTGATTTTGTAAGCAGGGTTTGCAAACCACCGCCTGATTTAATTTTTTTAATACTTGAAATTCTTGTGGTAATATGTATAGTTGCAATATACATAAATAAGGAGGATATGCATTATGAAAGCTTCTATAATAGATTTAAGATATAAGATGAAAGACGTCTTAAAGGCGCTGGATAGAAAGGAAAAGGTAACAATCCTTTATCATGGCAAGGTCAAGGGTGTTATTGTTCCTGTTAATAATAAAAAATATAAGAAAGTTAAAGACCATCCTCTTTTTGGAATGTTAAAAGATAATAATGTATCTGTATCAGAGGAAATGCAAAATTTAAGAGGACCTCGTTACTGATGATATTTGACACAGATATTTTTATATGGGTGGAAAAAGGGAATGAAAAAGCATCAAGAATTGTTGACCAGGCTGACGAAAGGTTTATGTCTGTCCAGACATATATGGAGCTGTTTCAGTGTGCAAGAAATAAGGCTCAACATAAAAATGTAAAAGACTTTTTGTCATCCTATGATTTTATAGTTCTTCCTTTTACTGAGAATATTGGCCATAGGGCTTCTATTTATATAGAAGAATATACGTTATCCACTGGCTTAAGGGCGGGAGATGCGGTAATCGCAGCAACAGCAACCGAAAATAACATGGAGCTTGTTTCAAGTAATGCCAAGCACTTCAAGCCGATAAAAGAATTAAAGCTTAGAAGTTTCAAACCTTAGGATTCTATTTATCCAAAATATCCGGAAGGTTACGGATGGCTTTTATTACAGGTAATATATTAATCTCATCTTCAAACTCATCTCTTGTGCCACCATATAATAGATAAAGTTTTGCTTCCGGGAAATCGGATTTGAATGCCTTTAACCCTTTTAAATCCTTTTTCGTTAATCTACTGGAACGTTTGATTTCGAATGCTATAATTCCATTTGGCCCATAGAGAATGAAGTCTACCTCTACACCGTTACTTGTCCTCCAATAATAAAACTCGTATTGAAAATTATAGTAATCATTGATTGCTTTTAGTTCCTGAAAACAGAGTGTTTCCAGGCCGGGTCCTTCTGCTTCTTCAGGGGAATCCAATGGGCCCATAGGCCGTAAGGTACGGAATATTCCCACGTCAAAGTAATAAAACTTAGGATGGACCACCATTCTCCTCCTGGCCCGTTTGGTGAAAACAGGTAAACGGCTAGCCAGAAGCAGGTCTTCTAAAATTGTGAAATAGCTCTCGACCCGCATTCTTTCAAGACCCGCTTCTCTTGCTACTTCTGAGGTATTCAATACTGATCCCTGTGAAAAACTTGCTGTTTCAAGAAATCTGGAAAAACTACCTAAATTTCGCGTCAGACCTTCCTGCAAAACCTCTTCACGCAAATAAGCCTGAACATATGCTTTTAAAAACTGCCCGGGGTCAGGTTCTGAAGGTATTGATGGCAGGTGTCCAAATCTTAATGATCTTTCCAGATCAAAGTCATTTCCCAATTCAATTGCCGTAAGTGGGTGCATCTTGTAAGTTAAAGCTCGTCCTGCTAAAAGATTAATTCCCTTTTTTCTTAGACTCCGTGCACTTGAACCTGTAAGTACAAATTTGTAGAGATTATTTTCAATAAGTCGATGAACTTCGTTAAGAAGAGCGGGTACTTTTTGAATTTCATCCAGAATGATCCAATTTTTAAAGCCTGGTGGAATTAAATTTTCAAGCCGGTCAGGCCTAGCCATCAAATCATTATAAAGTTCGGATCCTAATAGATCCAAGTATAGGCCCTGATGAAAGCTTGCCTTTAACCATGTGGTTTTTCCGGTTCCCCTGGGACCAAACAAGAAAAAACTTTTGTTTAATTTTATCGGCTCTTTAAGTAATCTAGAATACATACATGCATTTTAATGAGTAAATTGAATAAATCAACTTCAAAATGCATAAAATAATGTCTCAAAGTGAGGTGTTAAATTTTGATTAGAAAATGGTGGGTTAGCTTTCACTCCAGCCCGGATGGGTAACCAGCTCTGTAGGCACTTTTATTCAAATATTAAGCTTAAACCTCATTCAACTTTTTCGTAAGAATTACATTTACACTGAGCTACCTGTCATTTTTGTTTATCCAGATATTCTTTTAAGGCGTCTTCCCAGGGCCTCATTCGTATTCCGGTACTTGTGGTGAGCTTTTGACAGCTCAGTGTTGAATTAAGAGGAACCTTTGCAGGACGTTTATATTGAGATGATTTTATCGGGTCAACTTTAATATTGTAACCCTGTGTTTCAAAAATATTCTTTGCCCATTCATAGCGCGAACAGCATCCTTCATTAGCAACATGGAGAATGCCTTCACATCCCTTCTTTATTAATATCCACAGAGCTTCGGCCAGGTCTGCAGTATATGTCGGGGAGCCTGTTTCGTCAGTGACAACGGAGAGTTCTTTTTTGTGTCCTGCCAGTTCAAGCATCTTTTCCACAAAGTTGGTCCCATGATGTCCGAACAACCATGAAGTTCTTACTATCAGAAATGAATTGCAGTAATCCTGGATATTCCTTTCGCCTTCGAGTTTTGTCCTGGCATATTCTGACAATGGATTGGTCTGGTATTCCTCAGTGTATGGCATGTCACTATTACCATCAAACACAAAGTCAGTGCTGATATGAATAATTCTGGCACCGCATCCTTTTGCCGCAGCAGCTATGTATTTTGGCCCCAGGGCATTAACCTTGAATGCCTTCTCTCTTTCGGTCTCGCATTTGTCAACGTTTGTATAGGCGGCACAATTAATAATAATATCCGGTGTGTGTCTGGAAATAAAGTCTGATACTTCATCTTCAAGTGTTATATCAAGTTCTTCGTGTGGGGCTTCTATGATTTTTAAATCCCTGTTGTGGGTGGATGAAGCCATCTCTTTTCGAAGCAGTTTGATAATATCTGTTCCCAACATGCCGTGTGGTCCGGTAATTAATATTTTCATTTTAGGTTTTTACAACCCCCTTAATCCCCCTTTTTTAAGGGGGATCAAGGGGGTTGTTGCTCCTTTTGCAATAAAGATTAGCGATACCCCGTAACGGTTACAAATAATTGAAGTTCATTATTCGATATTTTTCAATTGACTAATAGTAAAACAGGGAC
>JBHHYW010000238.1:0-4922 GCA_046757745.1 Candidatus Scalindua sp. | reverse complement strand
TGTATCTCCCCAAACTGCCTCCTTGCCTGTACCTTTTGTCGAGGTGTCAATTCACTATAAAATCTGTCTGCTTTTTCAAGTTGATACGTAGAATAGTAAAGAACAAACCCCTGAAGTTTTTGTTCTGTGGTTAAATCACCTCCTGTAGTCGCCATTAACTTATCAAACGTAGCCGCCGCGTCATTAGGTCGTCCCTGTTCGATGTAGTAATCAATAAGAGCGCTATACTGCTCAACAGAAAGATTCCTTTTCAATTCATCAATATTCTCCTGCGACTCCCTGATAAGTTCCTCGTCGTTCGTAAGATTCGCCAGTAGAATCATTCCCTCAATATGCGCGGTCTCATTCGGACAGAAGTCTTTGCGGCAGAGGTTGTCCATCTGTGTTAATATTTCAATAGCCTTATTAACATCTCCCTGTCCATAGGCGGATTTGGCACGTAATAACATTGCCTGGTGGTTGTTCTCCCAACTGCGAAGGACCTTTTTTCCTTTCTTATCTGCCAGTTTGTAATTGCCGGTTGTAAGGTCTGCATGGCCGGAGCGAAGCAGGTCCTCTCTGTCTCCTGTCATCACGCATCCGCCAAAAGAAACAGCTAACAGAGATATAAGTACAAGACAAATTAAAGATTTGAGTTTTAACATGATTTATTCCTCCTTAAGAAAAATGAAAAAAGTCAATTAAAAAGCCCTGAAATGTCCTATTGACTTTCCAGGGCGCAAAAAAGCAGATGTACAGAAATTTCAATCTTGTAGTAGCAATTTTCGTATTGCCACCACTCGCTCACTCATGTTTCTTTTTATTCGGTTAAGCGCGGACTTTATCTGTCCTTTTAACGGTTAACGTTATAGATTCTGGGTCAATTAAATCCCCAGTTTCTTTAGAGTTTTTTTTGCTTTTGTTCTCTTTGTATTGTTTGAAACCTTCACTATCTACATCTATTATCTTGTCAACTAATTCCTTTAAATATTCAACACCAATCTTTTCATTTCCTTTTCCTTCGCTTCCCATATTAGACTCCTTTCTTAAAATTATTAATCCTCACGCAAAGCCGCCAAGTTCGCCAAGAAAAAAATATTCCTAAAGCAAAACCCCTTTTGCGCCAGACTTGCTGTTCGCCCGACCGACATCATCCCGGAGGGAACGGATGTTTTGTGGGCTCTTTTAATATTCCCCATAAATGTGTGGACTTACTCACCAGAATACTCTGCGATTAGAAGCGAAAAGGCGCGTAATGCCGCTCTATAACATAAATCTCCAATGAGATGGACCTCCAGTTACAAACTGATGCCTCTGCCCATGCTCAAGGCTAAAGCCTTGAGTTACGAAATGTAACTCAAACCTGGTTTAGGTTTGAGTCGATCTACAGTAAATGCCAAAGTCATAACTACAAAAATCACAAAACTTGAAATCTCTAACGGGATTCACTCATTTGCAAAACTTGCTTGCTTTCATCATCCATTTTACCAAGAGTGGACTTAATATCTTTGACTAATTGCATCCACTCATCCAGGCGTATCTCATCATCAACTGGAAATACCCGAGACGACTCAGAATCTGAAGTGTTGACTACAACCACATCCGCCTCATTGGCATGAGTACTGTTTTCCTTCATTAGTTGTCTGCCTTCAACTCTTTCAGTCTGAACCTTTGATTCGCTATTCTCACCACAGCCAATAACCAGCATTGAAAACGTAAAAAGCAGTAGAAACACAAAATATGGCTTTAAAAACTTCTGTTTCTTCATTTCCACCTCACACTCCTTTCATAAAAATTACATTAAAATCCAAATAAAAAGCCCTGATAGGCACTAGGGCTAATCAGGGCATATCAAATTAGATTTGTGAGTAAGCTATATCACCACTATGAAAACACTCTTACTCCACCGCTTTTCCTTGCCTGGTTACAGGGTTTCATAACATTGACTAATATTTGTCTAAACTCGAATGATATGTTAAACAACTCTTCTACCTTGTCTTTCTTGTTTTTATCTAAAACCCTCTTAGAGAGTTTGCCATACCTTAGAAGATTTCTCCTCTCACGCTTGTTAAGGTCATGTAATAAATCATATAAGCTGCCATATCTTCCCTCGAACATCTGCATAGCAACTTTCATAGTAGGTATATCTATATTCATGTTGTTATAATTTCCTTTCATAATTCCTGTAGTTTAATGTAAAAGAATAAGCCCCGAAAGGTCACACAAGCCTTTCAGGGCTTATTTTATCTTAAAGCTTACTACCTCCTTCCAGAATTAAGGGTTTGAGATTTTGTTATTAATATTTTTGCAATAATTGATTTAGTCTACGTTTTAACCACCCCCCTTCAGATCAAGCGTTTCGGCTAATGCCTATTCCGCATAAGATTGCAAATTTTAAATACCTCATGATTTTTGCTAAAGAATCGTGTTTCTGTCTTTGTAGAGAGCAAGCGATATGCCGAAAGAAGTGGAACTACAATCTGTGTTGTTGGAAGTTCTTGTTACTTAAGGATTTTAGGAAATAAGAAAATAATATGTTTATTTGAAACGACAAAGAGAAGTGATAGACATAGCGAATTGATTACTCACAATAATAGCTAGGGTGCGAATTACTGCCTCAATTCACGCTTAATAATTTTAAAACCCTCAAGCTTTTTTTTATATAAATTGGTATCCCAACCATGGCCTACCATATTAGTAGCCCTGATTAAATCATTACCGGATTCTTCCCAGCAGCTTTCTAGAATAGGTTTTATTCTATTTTGAATTGTTTTACGATCAACATTGAGTTTTTTGGCAGTTTCTGTCGTGTTGCCACCACATTCCGCAAGACACTTCAAAATATTACTCAATTCTTTGTCTTGCAAAGACCCTCCTATCTTTAAACTGGATTCTCCCTTTATCTTGTCAGGAAGGTTTTCAATGTTAATGGTATTTTCGTTAGCGAAAGCCACTGCATATTCTACAGCGTTCTTTAGCTCTCTTACATTTCCTTCCCAAGAATAAGATATTATACTATCTAATGCCTCCTGAGAAATAACCTTAACCTTTTTTTTATGTTCCTTGGAAAATATTCGCATGAAATATGTAACCAGGAGAAGCATATCTTCTTTGCGTTCTCTCAAGGGTGGAACATTTATACGGATAACATCAATGCGATGGTATAGGTCTTTCCTGAACTTTCCCTGTTTAACTAATTCTTCTAAGTTTTGATTAGTTGCAGCGATTATTCTTACATTAGCCTTGAAGGTTTTAGTGCCTCCTACTCGTTCAAATTCACTTTCTTCTAGAATACGAAGCAGTTTTGTTTGGAGATGAGGGGGCATGTCACCGATCTCGTCAAGGAAAATAGTACCTCCTTCGGCTGATTCAAATTTCCCGAGTTTCCGTGCTATGGCACCAGTAAAAGCACCTTTTTCGTGACCGAAAAGTTCACTTTCCATTAATTGCTCAGGAATGGCTGGGCATTCGACTTTTATAAAGGGCTTAGATTGCCTCGAGCTTTGGTTGTGAATCTGGCGCGCAATTACCCCTTTTCCTGTACCGGTTTCCCCTGTAATGAGTAAAGTAGCATTATTATCTGCAACAACATCAATAAGAGAATAGACCTTTTGCATCTTTGGATGCTTCCCTACGATATTGCCTATTCTGTCTCTCGTTACCTGACGTAATTCACTTATTTCTTCCAATAAATCCTTATATATAGAAAAGTTGTCTCCTAAGTAATCAAGTATTACCAGTTCCTCCCACGAGAAAACTTTTCCATCTCTTTTTAATGATATGAAGTTTGGGGATTTACCTTCACCGAGAGATATAGGCACTATTATTTCCATTTTTGCAGGACTATACAATTTTAGTTTCCATTCTATTTTGTTTTTCTTAACTTGAGATAGATTCTTGAAAGCTTCTTTAGCCTTGGGATTATCAGAATCAAGAATTTTCGCTTTAGCATTAAAACGCCTGCCAAGTGTTTCGCATATCTTCTCTAAATTTTGCTTGGGAGACGTATCTTTAGTAATTGCATGTGCACACTCAGCAAGTGTTTCACTCTGTTCTTTGTGATGTAACTTGTTAACTAAGACCTTTTGAATAGACATTGCCACATCTTTAAAGAATTGCTGTTCGAGTTTGTCATCAATATTATCAAATGCATACTCACCTTTACGTTTGACCTTATATTTGTTCATAACTCTGAGCAAACCTAACTTGAAGTGATCTTTATGAATTATTGGAAATGCACCAAATGTTTTTAGTTTTTTATCAAGTAAGAAATTTTCGTAATCTTTTTCGTATTCATGGAGATGATATTCACTCATTTCAGAAGATTTGCGAATATCGTTACAAAATAAAATATCATCATGTAGAATTCTACTGATTGTTGCTGACTTGCTATTTGCAGAATAGAAGTCATTCCCTTCTCTTTTCTCCTCTAGGTCTTTATCTTGAGAAACAAGCTGCCTATATTCAATCTTATTTTGATTTAGTAACGTTGCCCAGGCAGATACACGAGAAAGTCCAGCAACCTCCTTCTGTTCGATCCATACGAAGATTTCGCAAATCTGCCAATTAAATTTTTTAACAACAAACTTGCAAACAGAATCAAAGAATTCTTGAATCAAATGGATATTGAGTCTGCTCAACTCGGAAAAAAACTCTGAAGTTGTCTTATAGTATATTATTTCCTCTTGCTCATCCATTTAGCTACCCTTTATTTGTATTTCCATATCGGATCATAGAATATAATCAAGAAGATTTTATTACGCACCTTTTTTGCCATTTTCATGGCAACCGCCAAAGACCCCGCTGAAGAATTACCAACCGGTTTTTCTTCAATATTGTGGAGTAACTTAAGTGCCTCTGTCCACTCTTCTTTCTTAACTATACAAACATCATCCAGCAAATCTACATTGAGATGTGGGAATTTCAACCCCCAGGCTCCTGTA
>JBHHYW010000237.1:0-4923 GCA_046757745.1 Candidatus Scalindua sp. | reverse complement strand
CTGACATAACCTTATGTGCCCTTACTGTTGTAAGCCTTTCATCAACGGTATGGACTGGAATTCCAAACCTTGATTTAAGCGTTTCAACAAACACAAGAACCTCCTCGGCTTTTTTTCCTATAGTATTATTCATATTTTTAGGAAGGCCTACGATTATCTCGCCTACTTCTTTTTCTATTATTACTTCAGCCAATTCTTCCAGATAATCATCACCATACTTACGCTCGATCGTTGGAAGCCCCTGGGCTATAAAACCTACCGGAGTACTGATAGCCAGCCCAACCCTCTTTCCTCCATAATCAATACCCAGTATTCTCATATTATCAGTCCTAAAAATAATCCCGTACCCAGGGGAATGGAAATGTTATCAAATTCAAGGGGTAACGTCTCAATTATACATGATACTACAGACACTATCAACGCTGTCATTAACGGAAGATAAAAGAAAGCACATACAAATGCAATAAGAAAGAAAGCCACAGAACCTTCCATACTCTTTTTACGATTATATGGAAGCTTCACACTTCCATAGAACATCCCAATTATTGTTGCCATGCTGTCTGCACAGGCTACTATCATTATGACAACACAAGCAATTAATTGTGAAAATAATATCAGGGATAATACAACACCTGTAGATAGTGTAAGCGGAGCCAAAGCAAATCGCCTTCTTTCACCGGGTCTCACACATAACCTGGTAACAAAGTTCAGAACAGGGATCCTGATACCGTTAAGCCTTACCCATTCAGCAAACGTATACAATATTGTTATAAAAATTAACAGCTTCAATGTTAATAAATAGCTAACGTTTGCAAGAAAGGGAACTGACACGGAACAAACATGAACCCCCTTACGCCTGAATTCCTGCATCCAGGAGAACGAAATCTCTTGTTTCAAACTCGAACTGAGTTCATCAAAAGATGGATTATCCTCAAGGCTTATACAGTCTAAGACTTTTCTCAGGTCATGGCTATCGACCAGATATTTTGCCTTCCTGCGAACCGGATAATATGAATTAAAACCAATACTGACTTTTGCGAGTTCCATTATATCAAGATTGTTTCGGTCATCTCCCACAACAACCACATCATCCCACGTGATCCTATTCGATTTCAACAACTGTTCTACAACCTTAACCTTACCATCGGGAGAAGAGAGTAGACCTCCAATTCCCCCGGCAAAAACACCATTGTCTATCTTCACACCTATCCCATATCCACAATCCGCATTCAACCTTCCTGAAAGATGTTTCATCAGAAAATCAGGAATACCGCTGCTTATCAGGGCCACACAATGCCCCCTATCTCGAATATAACGAATTGTTTCTTCGGCATACTTCACCTGCTTCATGTTGTGATAAACCTGCCACAGATCTTCCTCTGTCAACCCCCTGAACATGACATAAACCCTTACAAGTAATTCGCGGATATTTATAAAATTTATACTGAACATAAAACATAAGTACAAGGTTTGTATATAATTTAAGATACCGGTAGAACGGGCAATACGTAACAATAACTGACTCTTGAATATTACGCCATCAGTATCAAATACTATTAACTTCTTGTTATGATTAACCATAAGTATTTCTTAATTTTGGAATTATGGGATTAAGGGATTGAGGAATTATCCAATTCTTGAATTCCTCAATCCCTAAATTTCTCAATTTCTACATGTTTCAGATGTTTATATCACAAAGCAAACTATTATTGTAATATTAAATATTCTATGATGTATATAAGGCGGCATATTAATTCAAATGCCAGTTTAGTGTTTGACAAATATTTTACACTTTTGTATGATTAAATGTTTTATGTATATATAAATTCTATGCATTATAAATTAGGATTCAAATGAAGATAGCAGTATCGGGCAAAGGTGGTGTTGGTAAGACAACGTTAACTGCTGCTTTGTCAAAGCTCTTTGCTGATGAAGGACGTAAGGTTATAGCCATAGATGCTGACCCTGATACTAATTTAGCATCGGCGCTGGGCATTAAAGACGCTGATAAGATTACGCCTCTGGTTGAATTAAAGGAGCTTATTAAGGAACGCACAGGCTCAACATCGGACGAGTATGGTAAGCTTTTCAAATTAAACCCCACTGTCGATGATCTGCCGGAAAAGTATTCTGTCTCCTGCAATGGTTTGAAGCTGATGACCCTTGGCACAATTAAAAGGGGTGGCGGTGGATGCGCCTGTCCCGAAGGTGTCATGCTGAAGGCGCTGTTAAACCATTTAATACTGCAGAGAGACGAAGTTGTAATCATAGATATGGAAGCCGGTATAGAGCATCTGGGGCGGGCGTCAATAAGGGCCGTTACCGCACTGATAATTGTAGTGGAGCCCGGCAAGAGGAGTATACAGACTGCGTTTCAGGTAAAAAAACTTGCCGGTGACCTGGGAATAAAAACCATCTATGCGGTCGGCAACAAAGTGATGAATGACACACACAGTGAATTTGTGAAGAACGCACTCGGCGATATACCGTTACTGGGAACGATTTCATATAGTGAAAAACTGATAGAATTAGACCTCAAAGGTGAAGCTGCATTTAGCGATAACGAGCAGTTATTATCTGAAGTTAGTGAGATTATAGCTCAATTAGGGGAGTATATAAAATGACAAGAAGATTTGAAGGAGCCGATCAAGAATCTCTGGATTTACTTAAACGTATGAAGGAGAGTGGGATAGAGAGCAGTTTTGACAGATATGATGCCCAACAGCCGCAATGTGGTTATGGTAAGATTGGGCTTTGCTGCAGACACTGCCAGATGGGGCCGTGTAACGTTGATCCGTTTGGGAGAGGACCTCAGAAAGGTGTATGTGGAGCTGATGCAAACACGATTGCGGCAAGGCATTTTGTCCGCTATGTTGCCGCAGGCGCTGCTGCACATTCTGATCATGGCAGATCAGTTGCTGAGCTTCTCATCGCAACTGCAAGGGGCGAGGCCAAAGGCTACAAGATAACAGACACGAACAAGCTGTTTGAGGTGGCAAAGGTATTTGATGTATCAACCAAAGACCGCAAGATTGAAGAAATCGCAGAAGAAGTCGGAGAGATGGCGCTTGCGGAATTTGGCAAGGCTTATGGAAAACAGAGATTTACGACCCGTGCTCCGATTAACAGACAGAAGCTATGGGAAAAGCTGGATATTACGCCCAGGGCTATAGACAGAGAGGTTACTGAATCCATGCATCGTACAGGTATGGGTACTGACCAGGATTATAAAAATCTTATAATGCATGCGTGCAGAACGTCGTTGTCGGATGGCTGGGGTGGAGCGATGATAGCCACAGAGTTGCAGGACATACTCTTTGGCACACCGAAGCCGACTCGTGGAACTGCGAATCTCGGAGTAATAAAAGAGGACGAGATAAATATACTCGTACATGGTCATGAACCACAGATGTCTGAGATGGTTGCAGTGGCGTCTTCGGATCCGGAGCTGGTAGAAGAAGCCAAGGCGGCAGGGGCAAAAGGGATCAGTATCGCGGGTATCTGCTGCACGGCGGCTGAGATGTTGATGAGGCATGGTATACCGCTTGCCGGTCACATGAAGTTACAGGAGATGGCGATTGCCACAGGAGCTGTAGAGGTAATTGCAGTGGATATACAGTGCGTTATGCAGGGGGATGAAGAATTATCCCGAAATTATCACACAAAAATTATTACAACTTCTCCCAAGGCAAAGATAATTGGGGCAGAGCACATTGAGATAAATGACGAAAATGCCTACGAGAAGGCGAAGGAAATAGTAAGGATGGCTATAAAGAACTATCCTAACCGTGATAAGTCAAAGGTATATATTCCGAAAGGTAAGAAGTCTGACGTGGTAGTTGGTTTTACTCATGAGACTATAAAATATATGCTCGGAGGCAAGTTCAGGGCATCATACAGGCCGCTTAATGACAACATCATGAATGGCAGGATAAGAGGAGTAGCCGGAGTGGTAGGCTGCACCAGTTCAATATCATGGCCTGACCAACTGCCGTATATGGATCTGGTAACTGCATTGATAGCCAATAATATTCTGGTAGTACAGACCGGATGTGCTGCGGCTGAGTGTGCCAGAGAGGGTATGATGGTGCCTGAGTTTATGGAAAAAGCCGGAGATGGGTTGAGAGAGGTATGTGAGGCGGTTGGAATGCCTCCAGTGCTTCATGCGGGTTCATGTGTAGACAACAGCAGGATACTCATATCGTGTTCAGAGATGGTAAAAGAAGGCGGACTTGGCAATGATACCAGTGAACTGCCTACAGCAGGTGTTTGTCTTGACTGGATGCATGAAAAGGCATTGGCGATAGGTCAGTACTTTGTTGCCAGTGGAGTCTTTACGATATTCGGGACAAAGTCTCCTGCTGCCGGGGCTCCGGAAGTTGATAAATTCCTGAGTGAGGGGCTGGAAGATATTGTTGGTGGAAAATGGGCGTTTGAACCGGACATTGATAAGGTAGTAAAACTCGTAATAGATCACATAGAGAAGAAACGGGATGCGTTGGGCATAAATGAGAAGAAGGAGAGAAAACTTTATGACATGGCTGACAGGCGAGCACTTGATGCTGAAAACTTAGAAACAGCAGAGACCGGCTGTACACCCGGTCTCGCTCATGCTCATCGGAAAAAAGACTAAGGTACACTTAATTTAATAGGAGTTTATATAGATGTCTAGAATAATAGCTACTGCCGCTATAAGGGGAGCACACAAGATCGTAAGGCAGGCAGAAGAAAAATTAAGAGAAGCGATAGATTCTAAGGGAAAAGACGCCGAGGCTGAGTTCCCGGATACAGGATACTATTTACCAATAATTTATTCAGCAACAGCCCTTCAAGTAAAGACTCTTGGGGATTGTGAAGAGGCGCTTGGGCATGCAAGAGCTTTGCTGCCGCCAATACCTGAAGAAAAGGTATATCTGCCGTATC
>JBHHYW010000236.1:0-4925 GCA_046757745.1 Candidatus Scalindua sp. | reverse complement strand
TATTCCAACTCCTTCGCACGTTCATCTGCGGTAAGCACCTTTGTCTCATACTCCTTTAGTTCCGGCGTAATATACCTTTCGGCGTGCTTAAGGGTCTGCTTGCGAATATACGTTTCCGGAATCCTCTCTTTGTGCACATTTGTGATCTCAATATAATATCCGAAAACTTTATTGTACCCTACCTTTAATGAGCTTATACCTGTCCTGTCTGTTTCCTGTGACTGGAAACCGGCAATCCAGCTCTTTCCATTTTTACTGATATTTCTCAACTCATCCAGGTCATGATCATAACCCTCCAGTATAATCCCACCTTCACGGACAGAATGCGGCGGATCAGGCACTATGGCGGTGCTTATAAGCGCCCTTACCTCTTCCAGAACATCCAAGGTTTCATGGCACAGTTTCAGGATAGACGAATTGCAGACAGAAACCGCCGACTTCAATTTTGGCAGGAGAGACAGCGATTGTTTCAAAGAGATAAGGTCTCTTGCATTGGCGCGGCCGAAGCTAATCTTTGCAGAAATCCTCTCAATATCATAAACATCTCCCAAAAGCTCCCGAATCTCTCTGCACTGGTTTTTATTATTACACAACTCCTCAACACCATCCTGCCTGACCTTTATATCCCCGGATACACAAAGCGGGCTTACCAACCAGCCCTTTATCAACCTCCCTCCCATAGGGGTCTTTGTGCGATCTATTACGCTCAATAAAGACCCTTCCTTCTGGTGTGTCCTCGCAGTCTTGACCAGTTCCAGGCTTTGCTGTGTGGAATGATCCATGATCAGGCGATTATGGCTTGAATACTTCTCAATCTTATTAATGTGCGTAAGGGAAGTCTTCTGTGTCTCGTTGAGGTAATTAATCAGAGCGCCCGCCGCGCTCAGAGATGGCCCGATATCCTCACATCCAAACCCCTGCAGCGAAGCAGTGCTGAAATGTTTAATAAGTTTCTGATATGCCGTCTCTCGTGAGAATTCCCAGTCTGCACGACGCGTAACCATTGCATCAAAATCTGCTGATATTCTCTCCGAAAGATCAAACTCATTAAAAGTAAAATTTTCGGGCAATACACACTCAGACGGATTTATCCTGGTCAATTCATCCAATAAACAACTCTTGCTAATATCCTGTACCATGAATTTCCCGGTTGAGATATCTACCCATGACAAACCGATTTTGTCGTCATTTATAAAGAGAGATAGAAGATAGTTGTTGTCTTTATCCTCCAGCATTTCAACTTCAGTAAGTGTGCCGGGGGTTATAACCCTTACTACATCCCGCTCAACTATTCCCTTTCCGCCGGACTTAGCATCACTCTTTTCGACACCATTTCCCAATTGTTCACAAACAGCAACCTTATACCCCGCCTTTATCAACTTGGGAATATAAGATCCGGCTGCATGATGAGGTATACCGGCCATAGGCACGGCCTTTTCCCCCTTGGACCTTGAAGTCAATGTAATACCCAGAACCTTCGCCGCAATCCTGGCGTCATCATAAAACATCTCATAAAAATCCCCCATCCGGAAAAATAACAAGGCATCCTCATTTTTTCCCTTTATACTCATATATTGTTTCATCATAGGGGTTGAAAAAGGCATCTTATTTCCTTATATCTTACGTTTGATAAAATTATTTAAACAAGAAGTATCTGCTTGTATGGCTATTAAAGCAAATGAACATAATCTTTCAAATGAAATAAATCCTGTATCTATTTTTAAGCGCATGCTTCAGGCAGGGAATGACCCGCCCAAAAGACGTTGCCGGGCAGGTAATCTTTCGTTATGGTTATTTTGGAATCTTAACGGATTCTATTTTGTAATCCATTCTCGAAATATACTATTGATAATATACTTATTATTTGGTTTATTATTTATATCATGTTTTGATTTGCTATTATAATGTTGAATTTCAAGACAAGGTTTAGTGAGATATTATTTGCAATTTTTCAAAAAGAGGAAAAATGCTTCCTTTAATCAAAGATCTGCAATCACCCCAAAAAAAAAAATCTTAATGAATTTATAGATGTATCTAAAAGGGTACTCCATTATCTGCCCAGTGTCATCTCAGCAAGGCGCGAAGTTAAAGGCTATATCCTTTTATCTTCTGAAGTTGCAGGGACAAGGAAATTCGTTCGGCCCATTCAAAATGATATGTTTATTTTCAGCCCTGATAAATTCCAAAGTCAGGCAAAGAAGTACATTTCAATTTTGGAAAATATTCGTACCGGGCAGAAAAGAGTTCCTCAAGAAACTTATAAAATTGTGGACAGCGTTACCTATACAATTCAGCAATCTATTGGTGTTGGACTGGATTTGTTAAGCAACCCCAACAGCGCACGCAAGCACGTTGGAAACAGGTTTGAGGAGTTAATCCGTTTAATTGTAACCAGAGCTTCTGTTTCTAACAAAAAAGTAGTCTTTAAAATCACTTTACAACAAACATATATTTCCATTTTTAAAATTAATCATAGAAGATATTCCAGATTTACTAACCCCTCAGTTTTCCTCTACGTTTTCTTGCTTCTTGTTCGTCAGTGCCTTGAGCAATTCTCATAATATGTGCCTTGTCATGTAACCTTTTTCGTATAATTTTACAATAATTAGTATTTGGTTCGCTTCCGAGCCATTTTCGGTTGAATGCCTCTGAAACAGCATACGTCGTTCCAGACCCGCCAAATGGATCAACAATGAGGTCACCAGGATTAGATGATGCCAAAACGCATTTCCTCAATAACTCAACTGGTTTTTGTGTTGGATGTGCCATTCGTTCCCAGGAATTATTTGATAAAGTAGGTATTTCTAAAACATCATTCGGCTTTGCCCCATTTGGATTTGGCGTCCAAATATGTTTTTTCCCATTTCCATATTGTGAAGTATCGGCCTGGGGATGTCTTGGATATTTAAGCGTATGGGTGTTATATGGTATTCTCACCGCATCAGTATTTAAAACAAATTTTTTGTTTTTTCTGAAGTGAAGAATACTTTCGTGGGACCTCCCCCAATCATTTGCTAAATTAGCTTTATTCCTATAATACCAAACTATCCATTTGCACCCTTTGAAAAGAGGGCTGGCAGCCCATTTAATATCAGCAAGAATTTCAGAAAATCCACAAATGTATAAGCTTCCAAGGGGATCAAGAATTCTGTGTACTTCTTCAATCCACTCAAGGCTCCATTGAACATATCTTTTTTGGGATTCAAAGGTATCCCACTCAGCCTTTTTTATATTGTAAGGAGGGTCGGCAAATACTAACCGAACAGAACTACTATCTAAACTTCTAAGGAACGGAAGCGCTTCTTCCTTGTAGAGTACACCAAGCTTTGTAGACAAAAAAGGAGGCGCTTGCAAAGGTCTTTGAAACAGTGTATATTGTGCGCCGGTTTCCCTG
This sequence comes from Candidatus Scalindua sp., assembly GCA_046757745.1. Classification (GTDB taxonomy): domain Bacteria; phylum Planctomycetota; class Brocadiia; order Brocadiales; family Scalinduaceae; genus Scalindua. Next base: position 1,531 of record JBHHYW010000236.1, on the reverse strand, counting down.
ACTATTTGCTCAATCTGCTTGGTGGAATATACCCGATAATTATTTATTGGATGTCTTTTTGAAGGGAATTTTCCACTTTTATCCCATCGCCTTAAAGTTTCAGGATTTACCCCAATCCTCTTCGCTGCATCGCCTATCGTAAGATATTCTTCCAAATGTACCTCCCAAATAAACAGCCACCACAACCTTAAGCAACATTATACAACCATATACAAAACGGTTACTTCTTTGTCAATTCATTTTTAAATAAATCAAAGTTACATTATATCTTGACATAGTGAACCTGAACTGTAACATGCCTATTATCATGAGCCTTTAATTTAGTTTATTAATAGACGTGATTGTTATCTTTACCGAGTAATGAAACATAATAATAGTTTAAAAAAACTATAATATGCTTAGAAAAATTATGCTCAGCTTTCTATAACCATCTTTATAAACTTGCTTATAATCGAATTGTTCGCCATCAAAGGTTTTATGACATGCAAAGCATAAGATCTATTTGGCTAATTGAAGTAAGGAAATGGTGGCCGTCCGAACCATGGCCTGAAAAGCCAAGCTTCTTCTACAACGCGTATTATACCAGAGAAGCACCAGTGTATGTAGAATTTATTGAATATGATAATTGCTGGCTTATACCTTCTAATGATGCACAAAGATTCCAATTTGAATCTTCAGGTGGGCCAGAGTCTTCATATGATGATATTCTGAATTCAGCTATATTTCCTTGGCCACTCTATCATTTCGTCACATTAGGTAAAACAGGTCAGTATACACTTTATTTCTCCATTACATCTGTTGGCTCGACTCTGGGCGGCATGATTGAGGGAATAGCTTCGCCTTCTTTCAGCGCCTTAAGTTGAATCTGTGCCTGGGTCTTTGTCGGCAGGCCATGGATCTTGATAAAACCGGCTGCCGCATCATGTTCAAAGGCGTCACCGGCATCATAAGTAGCAAGTGAGTGGTCGTACAATGATAACGGTGATTTTCTGCCGACTACAATACAATTGCCCTTGAATAGTTTCAGCCTGACTGTACCGGCAACAAATCGCTGGTTACTTAATATATAAGCTGCCATGTCCTGGTGAAAAGTTGAAAACCACAAGCCGTTATAAACCATATCTGAATAGTGCGTTGAAACCATATCCTTGAATCTGTGAGTATCTTTTGTCATGACTATTTCTTCCAGCGCCTGATGGGCCTTGTGTAGCGCTATGGCGGCAGGGGATTCATATATCTCTCTGGACTTTATGCCGACAAGTCGGTTCTCAAGATGGTCAATCCTTCCTATTCCATTGTCACCGGCTATCTTGTTTAGTTCGTTTATGAGGTTTATACCATCCGTCTCCTGTCCGTTCAAAGTCAAAGGGATTCCATTTTCAAAGCCGATCTCTATGTATGTTGGTTCATCGGGTGCGTCATTTGCGTTTTTTGTCATTTTGTATATATCTTCGGGTGGTTCTGCCCATGGGTCTTCAAGTATTCCGCACTCAATACTTCTTCCCCAGATGTTTTCATCTATGCTGTAAGG
>JBHHYW010000235.1:0-4925 GCA_046757745.1 Candidatus Scalindua sp. | reverse complement strand
ATAATCAATTTCTGCAATAATTCCCCAGTCAAGTTCAGCAATCCATTGCCAGAAACCTATTACCTTTACTCCGCGATAATCCAGGTAACCATCTCCATCATAACCTTCAAATCCCTTCAAACATTCCGAGACTGACTTGGTTAATTTTCCTGTCTCAGGATTGATCAGTTTCAATTCAAGTGTAGTCCCTCTTTTTATCAGTCCTGCCCTCTTTAAGTATGGGACAAATCTAGATTCTGTCAACATATACCCATGCTTATCAATAAGATATGTCTCTCCACTTGTACCTAACTTTATGCTTCTCAGAAATTCACTAATCTGACCCACATCTACCCTGAGACATACAATACCCATAATTCTATTCTGGTCGGTAATTGGAGTCGAGACTACCATGGTTGGAATACCTGTTTCCAATTTTCCATACTTATTTTTTATCGGAATCTCTGAAGGAATTATGCCGGATACGTATGTTTCTCCACTCATTGCTTTCTTAAAATATTCATGTTCAGAGATATTTGTGCCTTCTTTTCCCTTTGTAGTGGAGACATGAATAATGCCTTCTGCATCACTTATAAGAATGTCCTTATAACCATACTCGTGTCTTATATAGTGAGTATATTTCGAAATGCGCCAAAACCGCTTATCTTCCATTGTTATTCTTGTAGCAAGGAGCGTAAAAGGATTTTCCGCAAAAACCCTTACATCACCCTTTCTTTCTTCCGTCCAACCTTTTATGAGTTCCGCTTGCTTGTGTCCAACACTTTGCAGATTCTGTATTAGAGATTCTTTCAATGCCTTCTGTGCTTTAGGGTATATCACTAATCTCATTACTAATAATGGGACAAGAGCCAGTACTAAGAACAAAAGAATTGTTTTCTTTTTTATTGATTTGATCTCGAAAGCCCTGAATAAGGTTTTCCCTTTTTCAATAATGACCGGATACATGTTTTCCCAAAAGTGCTCTAAAATAAAGATTTGCTTTTTCTTCATCTTAAATAATCTTAAGTTCGTTTATCAGGAATAATCTTGCTTAAGCGTTTTGTCGCCCATGACACAAATGAGAATTGTTTTAAAAACCATGAAATAAGAATCTTTATTATTTTCCAGGATAATTGCAAACTAATGGTTTCAAATATTATTTTTTTAAACATTTTGCTGCCTGCAACGGAATCAAAAAAAGCTGTTCTAAATTTCTTGTCTTCCATTGCCAGTTTAATCATGGGAGAAAACAGTCCAAAATGTGCGCTAAAAGTTGCAAGAAATCTAACCATTTTTCCATAAGGAAGATCACTCGTGATGGAAGAAAAACTATTATAGTAATCCTTAAAAGCTTCTTTTGAAATACCCACGTTCATCATAACCTCCGCGGCCTTTATCCCGGTAATACATGCAGTATTCACACCTTTGCCCTTAAAGGCTCGCATTATTCCAGCGGCATCACCTACTGTAACATATCTGTCTCCAAAGAGATTCTTTGCTGGGGACGTTGGGAATTGCCAGCGACTATAAAATAGTTCATGCCTTTGCATGGCAAAGTTTGAGGGCAAAACCTTGGTAACCTGAGGCAATAATAGAAAATTATCCATCCAGCGCCAATTAACTTTTGAACCGGCAATATTTATATCAAGATGGTCTATTTTTGGGGTTATGGCGCCAAACTCTATCCCTCTCAGTGAAGGAAGAAACGCGTGTATACAATTTCCGAATTTTTCCATTTCTTCTTTTTCCGGATAAAATTTGGTCAAAATAGTGCTCATAAAATGGGCGGTCTGATAACGTGTTGCATTCTCAAAAACCTTACAAGCACCCTCGTCCAGGCCAAACGCTCCAACTACAACATCAGCTCTCCTATTATCCTTTTCACTATAAACCATTACTCCACTCGGTTCAACATCAATATTTGTCACCCGGCCGTGTATCACTTTTACTCCTGCGTCTTTAGTTTTATGTATCAGGTAATTATCAAATAATATTCTATGTACAGCACATGATATCTCACCATCACCTTCTAACTTTATATCTTCATCATCAGAATGCAGGTAGTATCCGGGTATTTCTTCCAGTACAAGGTCACGTGGGAATGGAATTCCCAAATCCTTTTCCAATATATCTTCTATAGGCGGGGACAGCACTCCTACACATGGATTAAACTGTTCACTTTTTCCAAAATCTTTACCTTCATACAGTACTATGTCCAGATCCATATTGCGTCTTTTTGCCAATTTGCTAAGCATAATTGCACAACTTGTCCCGCCAGGCCCTCCACCTATAACAACTATCGTTTGCCCATCTTCAAGAGGGCCGAGTCCTTGATTCTCTAAATGTTTTAATTTCCTTGTACGCCTTAACTTCCTACCTCCAACTGTAGACTCTACAGCCTGTTTTGTCCAGGCCGTTACAGTAACAGGTAATAATCTGAACTGTAGAATCGGATCGAATACCTTCAGGAATAATTTCTTAAATGGCATGCTTCCTGTAAACATATTCCATAAAACTTCTAACTGCATTTTGGCAACGGGTAATTTCTTGCCTGATTTGAGTACTGATAAATAGCCGGACGAGATACGCCTTCGAGAAGTTATATAATCATTAAGACCAAAAACCCTTCTTCCATACAAGTTGTCGGATCTTAAAAGCTTCTTTACAGGTTTATAATAACTGCTCCAAAAAGCCCTTTTTGATACGCCGGATTCGAACACACTATTTGCCGCTATCCTGGATGTAATAAAGGCTGATTCAATTCCATGTTTAAAATATCTCGATATACTTGCACTTCCTAAAACAACAAATCTATCAGTAAATGGTTGACTGGCCTGTGTGGTCTGCACTTTGGGGAAACAGATACAATAGTTTTTTGGTATCTTCCAGCCCTCTTCCGGGAAAGAACGGCGCACAACAGGATGATTAAGAAATTCAACTAAATGGGCCTTATTCAAATCAGTCTTGCCAACCAGTGTTACGGTTATATAGTCTCCCCTTGGTGTAAAAGAGGCATACGTAATCGCTTTTATGCCTAATGAAAAGATACAAATCTTATTATCAAGGTAATTACTACCATTATTATTGCCTATATAAATCTCTGCCTGGCAAGCCCTGACAGTATGGGGTGGAACATAACCAAATCCCAGCCTCTTTATTTTTTCCAGCATACCGCTATTCAATCCAAATGCGCCTACTACCAGATCTGCATTAATTTCTTTCCTTGAACCTCTCTTTCCAAAAACCACTTTTACTTGTTCATTCTTTTTTGATGATAAAATTACATCACTCACAATGTCAGAATTAATGTTAACCCCCATACCTTCTACATGCCTCAAAAGAAAGTTGTCAAAACTTATACTTTCTGACTGTTGAGAAAACATCGGGCCGTCACCCCTGTAAACCGTGACTATTTTCTTCTCTGAAGATGGTCTTGGATTGTTAACTTCTATACAACCATCCTGTGTTTGGAAATAATAGCCTTCAATCTCTCTTTGAATACATCTGTCTGGAGGAAGCATTCCATTTTCCTTTAATTCCAGATAAAGCTTCTCAGAGATAACGCCAGCACACATATTACAGCCCCGAGGCCCTTTTTGACAAAAGTCTTTTCCTTCAAATATTGTTATGTCAACTTTTACGCCTCTTTCCCTGGCAATTTTTGAAGCAAAATGAGCAAAGAAACATCCTGCCGGTCCGCCGCCAATTATGGCAATCTTAGAACCATCTTTTAAGAAAATATCTCTATCTTTCATAGGACACTCAATTCCTTCGTAGCCAGGCGTTGACATCATCCTTTTTTTGTCTCACCCAGGCAAGAGTATCAATAGGTAACATCCTGAATACAAGATGTAGATTCGTTGCCTTAAAGAATGTTTCTTTGTAAGGTACATTCCCTGTAAGCATATTCCATAATATTTCATTAATCTGATTTGCAATTTCTTTATCCTTGTTGGATTTTATAATCTTTATATGGGTATTTGCTATTCGCCTTTGAGATGATATATAATCGTTGATTTTTAACATCATAATGCCATAAAAATTATCTCGAACCAGAAGGCTTTTAGCCGGTTTGAAATAACCTTTCATAAACGACTTTCCAGATACTCCATATTTAAAAGCTGATTGGGCGGATAACCTGGCCATATTGAAAGCGGACTCTATACCACTCTTGTATGTACGTGAAATACTTGCATCACCTAGTACAACAATTCTATCCGTATAAGGATGTTTTGCGTAGGTTACGGGGATCTTAGAGATACACATGCAAAAATTCTCAGGAATATCCCAATCTTCCGGCATTAACCTTCTAACTGCCGGTTGATTAAGAAAGTCTATCAGATGATTTCTGGTTAAATCAGTTTTGCCTACTAAATTGACAGTTACATAGTCTGCTTTTGGTGTAATTGAAGCAAATTTGAGATCCTTCTTACCTAACGCAAAAACAAAAATATTATTGCCAAATGTCTTTTGGATATATTCATGGCTTAACATTATTTCACACTGGCACGTTCGAACAGTCTTTGGCGGTTTGTAGCCAAAGCCCATTTGACCAACCTTCTCCATCATCCCGGTATTTACACCAAAGGCGCCAACCACCAGGTCTGCATCAATTTCATTCCTTGAATCTCCATCACCATAAATTACTTTTACCGCACCTCCTTTTTGAGCAGGAAGCTTCAACTCTTTAACAATCTCAAAGACTATTTCTACCCCTCGTTCTTTTACATGGTTTAAGAGAAAATCATCAAAACTGACATTGCCTTCATGAGAAGATTGTACAGGGCCATTTCCACGAAACACAGTAACAATTTTTGGGGTGTGCCCTGAAACTGGGTGGTGGAGAAGCGCACTGTCATCCTGCGTCTGAAAACAGTAACATTCTATTTTCCTCTGTACACAATATTGTGCAATATTTATTCCTTCTTTTTCCAGTTTATTGAATA
>JBHHYW010000234.1:0-4929 GCA_046757745.1 Candidatus Scalindua sp. | reverse complement strand
GTGCACGCTTTTGTAATGATTGTGGCGCCAAACTAGATGACAAACGCGCATTAGGAGAATCCAGAGGCGAGGTGGGGGAAGAATCCAAGGGGAAATTCAAGTTATATGCTGACACCGCTCACCCAATAAATTCTAAATGCCGCGATGAAATTGAGCAAAAGGTACTTGCTGCATATAAGGAAGAAACCGAAAAGGCTAAAGAACCTGGCTATAAACCACCTGTGATGGGAGAGCCTGATACAGATGATTACGATCCTGAAAACTGTTAATTAGCTTCAGGAGGATCATCCATAGCAAAGGAACGTAGAAATATCCTTTAAATCAATTCAATTAACCGATCATACAATTGACATATCTTAAAACACACGTTATACTTACTCTAAAGAAATAATCCTTAAGCCTTCTGCGAAATTTTTTGATATATATGACACGTAAAATGTGGGCGTATGGCCATACGCCCCTACTTTGTGACAACTTTGAATTTCCTATACTTACAATTGATAATCTAATCTTCCAAAAAACATGGTTCAACAAAAACTAAAATGGAGAAAACTGGTTCGCAAATTTTACTCGACTCTTTAAAAGAAGAGAAGGTTGAATACATTTTTGGCTTACCCGGCGGTGTAGTCATACCACTTTTCGACACACTGTTTGATGACTCTGACTTGAAATTCATACTGACACGTCACGAACAGGCGGCAGGCCATGCAGCTGATGGTTATGCCAGAGCTACGGGAAAAGTAGGCGTTTGTATCGTTACATCCGGCCCCGGCGCAACAAACTTAACAACCGCCATTGCTACAGCCTGTATGGACTCTATACCCATGGTAGCCATAACCGGACAGGTCAAAACACATCTTATAGGCAGTGATGCTTTCCAGGAAGCAGATGTAACCGGCATAACCCGCCCTATATCAAAACATAATTATCTCGTTAAAAATATAAAAGAACTGGGAAAGGTAATTAAAGAGGCGTTTTATATTGCATCAACCGGCAGACCGGGCCCTGTCGTTGTTGACCTCCCTGTAGACGTAACCACAGATAAATGGGACAGAGATATCCATGAAAAAATAAACCTTCCCGGTTATAAGCCATCATATGAAGGTAATATACGGCAGATAAAAATAGCAGCAGAGGCAATAAACAGGTCAAAAAGACCTGTAGTTTATGCAGGCGGTGGAGTTATATTATCAAATAGCTCAGAGCAACTTATCGAGCTTGCAGAAAAAGCTAATTTACCGGTAAACACAACATTGCTGGCGCTGGGAGTATTTCCTGAAGACAACGAGAAGGCACTGGGAATGATAGGAATGCATGGAACGGTTCCTGCCAATTATGCAGTTCATGAAGCAGATTTGTTAATTGCAATTGGAGCAAGGTTTGATGACAGAATTACCGGTAAGCTAGATGAGTTTGCTCCCCATGCAAAGATTATTCACATTGATATAGACCCAACTTCTATCAGTAAGAATATCAGAGTTGACATCCCGGTTGTTGGTGATGCCAACAATATTCTTACTGAATTGATAAAACATGTAAATCATGTTGAAAGAAAAGAGTGGTTTGAAAAGATTGCGGAATGGAAGAAGAAATACCGCTTATCTTATGATAACACAAGTGACGTTGTAAAACCCCAATACGTAGTTGAACAAATCTGCCAGGCAACTAAAGGCGAAGCAATTATCACTACTGAAGTCGGCCAGAACCAGATGTGGGCCGCCCAATATTATACCTATACAAATCCCAGAAGCTTCTTGTCTTCCGGCGGCCTAGGTACTATGGGGTTCGGCTTTCCTGCCGCAATAGGCGCCCAGCTTGGTTGCCCTGACAAAATCGTTATTGACATTGCAGGTGACGGTAGTATTCAAATGAATATTCAGGAGCTCAGTACAGTTGTCAAATATAAACTGCCTGTTAAGATTGCCATTTTAAACAATGGCTATCTTGGGATGGTAAGGCAGTGGCAGGAGCTGTTTCATAACAAAAGATATGCACATACACTACTTGATGGTAATCCTGACTTTGTGCAGGTAGCAAATGCCTATGGCGCTGAAGGTTTCCTGGTTGAAAAGAAGGAAGATGTCAGGCCGGTAATTGAAAAAGCAATATCAATAGAAGGCCCTGTCGTAATTGACTTTAGAGTCGACCCGGAAGAAAATGTATTTCCAATGATCCCGGCAGGCCAAGCCATTAGTCAGATTAAGGGAGTCGAATTAATCTGAAGGATGACACCTTGTTCCACTAATGGTCTTAGAAGGAATTAGCCGCTTAGGAACCAATCCTTGATCACAAAATCACCTTTCCCTCTTCTCACTTTGGTTGTAATAGGCGCTAAAACACAATCGTCGTCTCCAATGTCAAGAATAACCAATGCAGAACGTTTTTTATTTTGTTTGGTGGAGGGTATTGGAAAATTGACTAAAACAATTACTCCAAATTAAAAGGTTGTCATAAAGACTATCCTTTTCATTATAGGCATCAAAAAAAATGCTTCTTTGCAGCCTTATGCCACAAGCTTTCGTCTTCTGCCTCTTCATTAATAATGATTTTAATAGAATCTCCCATTTTAGCCGAAATAGGTTGACTTAATTCCAAATGCGTTTGATCAATAATTTTTGCCTCTATTACTTTCATGTTTATTCTTCCTTTCAATTATAGTATAAAATCTGAATAATTATTTTGTTTCAAGCTTTCTCACTCGACTCGCAAATACTTTGTAAAAAAGTTCAACTTTTTCGAGCTTACCTAGTTCAAATTTGCTGTTCAGCATTGATATCCTTCTTGATTACAGATAAAATTACTTTAATATTATTGAACTGATTAGTACAATCTTATACTTCGTTAGTCTTTTGTCAATTGATTCTCAGTACTTGTCTTCAAGCAGACTTAATAAAAAGAAGGATAGAAGAATTAAGTATGAATCGTTTTTATGCTCCATTTCAGGCTGGGTTGAAAAATATATGGATTGATAGTTCAGAAAGCCATCACATTATACATGTTAAAAGATTAAAGACCGGCGACAACATCGTCCTGTTTAATGGTATGGGAATTGAGTGTAATGCCAAAATCGTTGAAATAAATGGAAACAAAGTCAGAGTAGAAGTTAATCAGTACAAGACTGTCAATAAAGAAAACAAGGTAGGAGTCGACATAGCATTTGCTGTTCCCAAGGGGAAACGTTCTCACTTTCTAATACAAAAATGTATCGAGCTGGGAGTTCGCAAATTAATTCCAATAAATTATGTACGCAGTGTGGTAAAGCTTAAGACCGAATCTTCCGAGAAAATTGAGAAGTGGCACAAAATTGCAATTGAGGCGTCAAAACAGTGCGGCCGTAATACAATAACAGAAGTTAGTGACGTTGTAGACCTTAACAATGCCCTCAATAATTTATCTAGTTACGATCTCCCACTCTTCGCTTGTTGCCAATCTGATTCAAACAATCTAAGAAATACATTGCAAGAACATCCAAAAGTAAATAACATAGTTATTTTTATAGGTCCGGAAGGAGGATTTACATCACATGAGATAGAGATGGCAAAGAACAGCATGTGTAAGTTCGTCAGCCTGGGACAGAGGACCCTTCGGGTGGAAACAGCAGCAATTGCAGTTGCTGCAATCCTTTCGTATCACTATTCAGTATAAGGTTTTTTATGTTATACTCCGTAATTATGGCAGGTGGCTCCGGTACCAGGTTTTGGCCGTGGAGCCGAAAAAAAACACCAAAACAACTCTTGAAGATTACCGGACAAGATACTATGATTAAGCAAACTGTTGATCGTATTATTGGTGAAATACCTTCAGAGAATATCTATGTTGTAACAACGGCCTGCCTGGCTGACAGTATTAAGGCAGAATTACCGCAGATACCGGCAGGGAATATTATATCAGAGCCATTTGGCAGAAACACGGCCGCATGTATTGGCCTTGCGGCAACCATAATTTCCAATAGAGACGCAGATGCCGTAATGGCAGTTATGACGGCAGATCATATAATTGAACCCCCTGATCTCTTTATAAAAGTGTTAAAATGTGCGGAAAAACTCGCAACGGAAACAAACGCTCTTATTACGTTCGGAATTAAACCAAACGAACCATCTGTAAATTACGGATATATTCAAAGAAGCGAAGGCAAGAGTAACCTGCATGATTTCCAGATTTATGATGTAAAATGCTTTACAGAGAAACCGGACCGTGCTACAGCCGAAGGCTTTGTGCAGAGTGGTAAATATTACTGGAATAGTGGCATTTTTGTCTGGTCTGTAAATACAATACTTGAAAACATAAATACTCTCATGCCTGAATTGTCGAAGGGCCTGGCGACGATTGGAAAATCAGTAGATACACCTGACGAGTCAAATGTTATTTACAATGAATATGAAAAGTTTGATAATATATCAATAGATTATGGAGTGTTGGAAAAGGCTTCAAATGTAAAGATGATCGAGGCAGATTTTCAATGGGACGACGTTGGCTCATGGCTTGCTTTAGAAAGATTGAACAAGTCAGATCAGGATAATAATACAATATTGGGTAAACATTGCGGACTTGACACGCAGGGAAATATAATAATCGGAGACAAAGGACACTTAATAACAACAATAAACGTGTCAGACATGATTATAGTAAGCACGAAAGATGTTACCATGGTCTGCAACAAAAACAGTGCAGAAGACATTAAAAAATTAACTGACCTCTTGAAGGAGAGAGGTTACGATTGCTACCTGTAGTGTCGCTTTGTAAAACAATTTATTTAACACCGTAGGGGCGTATGGCAATACGCCCTTACTAGAACAGTCATATGAGAGGCTAAGAGAGGGGGTTGAAACTAAAAAGTGTTATGGAAATTAATAGAAATACAATAATTAAGAATCTGGTCAAGAAACACCCGGAAACCCTGTCAGTATTCAGGAAATATAATCTTGTTGT
>JBHHYW010000233.1:0-4939 GCA_046757745.1 Candidatus Scalindua sp. | reverse complement strand
CAAAAAGGAAATGTCGGTATGTCACTTATAACATTATAGATAAGTTCTTTGCCACAATTACGGCATTTAATCTTTGACATCTTGCTTTATCGCTTTTTTCTCTTTTTTCTTATCTTTGGTATCTAAGGATGAAGGTGATTTCTCAGCTTTCTGGCGTGATTTATATTCTTCGCTTCTATAATCAGTCTGATAGAAGCCAGACCCTTTAAAAATAATTGTACTACCAGTTCCAATCAGGCGTTTTACCTTTAGTTCTCCACATTCAGGACATTTTCTTATATGCTTTGCAGTAATAGACTGAAACAATTCAAATGTATGATTACAGGCATTACATTCATAATCGTAAGTAGGCATGTTTCTCCTTCCTTCTAACAAAATTTAAGACGTGAAGCTTTAGTCATTATCATTCTGCACATTCTCTGTTTCCTCTGTTTCCTCTGTTTCTTTTGCATCACTTTCTTCTATGGTTCTCCTTGAAACTTTGACTTTCGATGGCCTGATTACACGTTCTTTCAAGAGAAAACCTCCTTGTAATTCATCAATAATAGTATGATGTGGCAGTTCATTATTCTCCTCTTCCATAACTGCTTCATGAAGATTTGGATCAAACGCTTTTCCCACTGTCTCAATAGACTTTACACCGTACTTAGCCAAAACCTTAAATAATTGGCCTTCTATTAACTTTATACCTTCCACAAACTTATCAAAATCTTTTGAACTATCTGCCAGTTTCAAGGCTCTGTCAAAATTATCAAGCTCTGGAAAAAGATCAAGAATAAGATCTTGAATTGCATATTGGGCGGTTGATTCGTTTTCTTTACGCACCCTCTTTTGATAATTCATAAACTCTGCCCTGACCCTCAACAATTGATCTAGAAAAGAATCACGCTCTTCTGCCTTTTTCCTTAAATCAGCAATATCTTCCTTAGACAAGACCGCAGGCTCATCTACTTCAGATGTCTTATTTCCCTTTCCTGTTTTCTCCTCACTCTCAGTTTTACTATTTAAGTCTGTCTCAGTTTCCAGTTTTGAATTCTCTTTTGAACTTTCGAGGTTCTCTTTATTTTCAGCGTTACCTACGACTTTGTCGTGTTCCTCTTTCACTCTTTCTTCATCCTGATTGTTTCGTACTTCAGACATAACAACAAATCCCTCCTATGATTTCACAAGAATGAACTATCTAAAAAAGCTTCTTAACCTTCTGAAAAAAGCTCTTTCGTTTGGGCGTTACATTCTGGTGTTCTGATTCCGCAAATTCTCTTAATAATTCTTCCTGTCTTGGAGTCAATTTATTAGGAGTTTCAACTACAATATGTACCAGCATATTCCCTACACCATAACCACGAACATGTGGAATACCTTCACCTCTAACCGGTATGACCTCATCACTTTGCGTCCCGGCAGGTATCCTCACTTTCCTTAGTTTCCCCAGAATAGTAGGCACTTCAATTTCACACCCTAATGCCGCCTGAGTAAACGTAATTGGAAACTCACAAATTATATCATAATCCTGCCTTTGGAAGATCGGGTGTGGTTGTACGTGTATATCACAATATAAATCTCCAGGTTGTGCCCCATTTGCCCCTGATTCACCCTGGCCAGTAACACGCAATCTCGCACCATCTTCAATACCGGCAGGTACCTGAACCTTAATACTTGATTTTTTCGGATACACACCGTGACCACCACATTTCTTACAAGGAGTTTCAATAATCTTTCCACTGCCCTGGCACTTAGGACATGTAGTTCTTAGCGTAAAAAAACCCTGTCTCTGATGGATTTCGCCATGACCTTTACAATAAGGACAGGAAACCGGAGATGTGCCCTTGCGAGCACCAGTTCCATGGCATTCCTCACAAAAATCTCTCTTGGTAATCTCTATTGTTTTTTCTATTCCCGTGGCAATATCTTTAAATTCCAGGGAGATATCACATCTTAAACTAGCTCCTCGTTTTGATGTCTGCCTTGTCCTGCCGCCAAAAAACTCCTCAAAAATACTGCCACCACCACCAAAGATATCACCAAACGCATCGAATATATCATCGAAGTTACCAAATCCTCTTGTGTCAGCCCCTCTTAATCCTTCATGGCCAAATTGATCATATCTTTTTCTCTTCTCGGGATCACTGAGAACTTCATATGCCTCCGCCGCTTCTTTAAATTTCTTCTCTGCCTGCTTATCTCCAGGATTCTTATCAGGGTGATATTTCAATGCCATTTTCCTGTAAGTCCGCTTTATCTCATCCTGACTTGCACTCTTTCCAACCTCCAGAACCTTATAATAATCTTCTTTCTTCATTTTTAAGTCAGGCATATAAACCTAAAATACATAACAACTTAACACTTACTATTGACTTCTCAATTTATATAATACAGGTGATATATAAAATGTCAAGCTGGTTTTGCAGCCAACAGAGTCCTTCGAATATTAAAATGAAAAGGCCACATAAATGTGGCCTTTTCTTAAAATAGTTATATCAACATTTTCAGTCGTTTAACTAGATCACACTACCCTCAACCGGAGATTCGTCATCTTCATCTTCCTTTAACTCTGTAACCATTACCTCGGTTGTCAACATTAGTCCAGCTATGCTGGCTGCATTTTGTAACGCTGTACGTGTAACCTTTGTTGGATCAATTATTCCTCTTTCAAGCATATCTACAAATTCAGATGTGTTGGCATCAAATCCTGTATTGGTACTTTTTTCTTTTACTTCTTCAACTACTACTGAGCCTTCGCCACCTGTATTGGAAACAATCTGTCTTAAAGGAGCCTCAATTGCTTTTGCAATTATATCTGAGCCTATCTTTTCATCACCCTTCAATTTCTTACGTAATTCCTCAACCTTTGTAATTGTCCTGATAAAAGCAACTCCGCCGCCCGGAACAATGCCCTCTTCCACAGCAGCCCTTGTTGCATTAAGTGCATCCTCTACACGCGCCTTTCTCTCATTCACTTCAGCCTCCGTAGCACCACCCACATTTATTACGGCAATACCACCAGTAAGCTTTGCAAGTCTTTCCTGAAGTTTCTCCTTGTCATAATCAGATGTAGTCTGCTCAATTTGATTTCGAATCTGAGAAATTCTACCCTGTATATCTGATTTCTTCCCTGCTCCTTCTATTATCGTAGTATTTTCCTTATCAATTGTAACACGTTTTGCACTCCCAAGGTCACTAAGCTCCAGAGTCTCTAGCTTTATCCCAAGGTCATCTGATATCAAACGACCATTCGTAAGAATTGCTATATCCTCAAGCATTGCCTTTCTTCTATCTCCAAAACCGGGCGCTTTAATAGCAGCACAGTTCAAGACCCCTCGTATTTTATTGACAACTAACATAGCCAGGGCCTCGCCCTCAACCTCTTCTGCAATGATTAAAAGCGGTTTGCCAACATTCGCCAGCTTCTCCAAAAGCGGCAGCAGCTCTTTCATATTGGAAATCTTCTTCTCATGAATTAATATATATGGGTCTTCGAAGATAACTTCCATCGTTTGAGCCTTTGTTACAAAATAAGGGGAAATGAATCCCTTATCAAACTGCATTCCCTCGACGACTTCCAATGTGGTCCCCATACTTTTAGCTTCTTCAACAGTAATAACACCATCCTTACCCACCTTATCCATCGCATCTGCCAATAAATCACCAATTGCCGAATCATTATTAGCTGAGATCGTTCCAACCTGTGCAATCTGTGATCTATCTTTAACCTTTTTGCATATATTATTTAATTCCTCAACTACCACGCTTACAGCCTTGTCAATGCCTCTTTTCAGAGCCATTATATTCGCACCTGCTGTTACGTACTTCACACCTTCATTAAAAATCGCTTCAGCCAGAATAGTTGCAGTTGTAGTACCGTCACCTGCAACATCACTGGTTTTAGAAGCAACTTCACAAACCATTTTTGCTCCCATGTTTTCAAAGGGTTCATTCAAGTCTACCTCTTTTGCTACAGTAACACCATCCTTTGTAACAGTGGGCGAACCAAAACTCTTTTCCAAAATCAGATTTCTACCGGTTGGGCCCATAGTCACTCTTACAGCGTCTGCCAGTTTTTTTATACCATTTTTTATATTGCGCCTCGCCTCTTCATCAAACAAAAGCTGTTTTGCAGCCATAATATACCTCCTGAACTTGATTAATCAATTTTAGCCAAGATATCGTTTTCTTTTAAAATAAGATAATCCTTACCACCTACTGTTATTTCTGTTCCTGCATACTTTCCGTATAGAACCTGATCACCTTTTTTTACTAAAAGTTCGGCTCTTTTGCCGCTGTCCAGGAGTTTTCCCTCACCAACAGACACAACCTTACCTTTTGTTGGTTTTTCTTTTGCTGAGTCAGGTAAAACAATTCCACCTTGTGTCTTTTCTTCTGCTTCAAGTGGTTCAACTACAACTCTGTCATCTAAAGGCCTGATTGCCATAACAAATTCCTCCTTTTATTTTTATAATCACATAAAATCTAATTAATCACATTGCCAGAAAGAAATTTCCTAACTGGCTGCAGGTTTACTGGTAAGCCGTTACATCATTCCAGGCATACCACCCATTCCCGGCATACCGCCCATTCCGCCCATTCCGCCCATACCACCAGGAGGCATGCCGCCACCGGGAGGCATCATGGCTTCATCTTTCTTTGGAATCTCTGTAATAAGACAATCACTTGTAAGGAGTATACTTGCAATGCTCAAAGCATTTTGTAATGCACTCCTTGTAACTTTAGTAGGATCTATCACACCGGATTCAATAAGATTACCATATTCTTCTTTTTCTGCATCATAACCAAAGGCCTTGTCCTTTGATGCCAGAATCTTTCTTACCACAACCGCATCTTCCAAACCTGCGTTTTTGACTATTTGCTTGATTGGCCCGCTAAGTGAATTTCTTATAATGTCAACACCATAGTTTTCATCACCTTTTAATTTGAGATCATT
>JBHHYW010000232.1:0-4954 GCA_046757745.1 Candidatus Scalindua sp. | reverse complement strand
TTAGTATTTCATCTGAAATATATATGGGTAACTCCATGGTTTAATGTGTAAGAGAGAAATCGCAGGCTTGCGCTTTACTTGGAGTTACGTTTAACCATTCGGAAAAAGGGAGTTTGTCTTTCCGATTACTTTTTATAAAAACCCTATTCATTTTTTTGTTCCACGGGGTTGTTCTTAAACATTTCACTCTGTCGTCACAAACGGCACCGCCTGGCTAGCTTATTCTTTGATCGAGATTTCTTCCTCTCTTTCGGGAGGAAGATGTAAAAACAATCTCTCGCAATCAGTGTTTTATCCTTTCTATTACTCCTTTTTCTTCCATGATATTTTACTCATCCACAAGGAAATCTCAGAACACGGCAATGGTGGTATAAGTACAAATATCACATAGGCTTGTGTGGTTTTCTGGCCATTATAAATCATGATATACAAATGGGATTTGCGTAATAATAAGTAAATTATTGTCTTTTTGTCAAATCAAACATCAAAATTATTTCGAAAAAGCCCGAAAAATCCATAATCATATATAGGTAATAATATTTCTAATTACAGGTAAAACCCCTTATTAAAAACATGATTTTTATTACATTTTATAAAAAAAATCTTTTAAAAAGTTTTTGTACCGCGCTGCCTGTTTTTTAAGAGGATTAAGATAGGCATATATCCTGATTATTAGGAGAATAGTATATTATTATGCATTTGTTTTTGGCTTATGATGACAGGTGACACGCTGTCTCCAAAACCTGGTATGGTCTTTCTGGTAATGACGTTTTGTGTAAATACTAAAGTGGTGTATTTCTGGTGCTTAATCTGTGGCTCAGTAAAATATATTATATATCTTACGATAACAAAACTACTTAGTAGAGTTGGTCATAAGTTTGCGGAAAATAAATTCTTGGATTTGGCACAAGCTTTGCGTACACGGTGTAAGGCATAACTAGTGTATATGTAAGGGCTTAAAGGCATTTCTTTTAAAAGGCATCGTGCTTTTAGGAAGTTTATTTATGAAAAAAGAAGAACAAAAATCTTATGTTTTGATGTATGTGATTTGTGCTGCTACATTAGTACTAGTGCAGGGTTGGGCGATATGGAATGAAGTTGTAGGTAAAAGGATGTGGAAGGATTACCAGCGAAAGTTTTATTCACTGATGGTTGATGATGTCAAGGAAGACTTGGAAGTAGCAAAAAAGAATTTTCAGAGCCCTGATGTGCAAGAAAAATATCAGGCAGTGAATGACAAGCTGAAAAAAGCAGAAGAAGAGTTTCAGATGTCAGGTAATCAAAATGAGTTTAATAAATTAGAGTCGGCTATACGTGACGTTACTACTAATGAACTGGCGCCAATGCAATTGGAACTATCAGACATCAGAAATAAAGTTATGGAAGCAGAATACGTATATACGAAAAACCAGACTGAGGAGAACAGGCTTAAGCAGGAGAAGCTTCAAAATGAGTCAAAAAAGTTGCTTGCGATAGTGGAGAAGACAAAGGCAAGGATGTCAGAGATGCAGCAGAAAAAAGTTGCATTCACTTCAGAAATTGAGAAACAGAAGAAAGGGTTATTACCATTTGTTGCGCCGATCAATAAGCTTCAGGAACAAATGATTGCCTTAACAAGAAGGCGTCCAAGCCTTCAGGAATATCAAATACATATTCCAGCACTGAACAAAGTAGACCGGTGCAAAAGTTGTCATCTGGGGATTGACAAGAAAGAAAGCATTTCAGATGAACAGCCTTTCAAGAAACACCCGGGAAGCTACATATTTTTGAAAAACCATCCTCTTAAGGATTTTGGTTGCACCGTATGTCATGAGGGGCAGGGAAGGGCGACTACGTCCGTAAAAAAAGCGCATGGTGATGTTGAATACTGGCTGCATCCGATGCTTCGAGGGGGACTGGCTCAGGCAAGTTGTGTCAAATGCCATGAAAGAACAGATAATCTGCCGGGAGCTGAAACAGTCTCAATAGGGCAAAAGTTAATCGTTGAAAGAGGTTGTGTAGGTTGTCATGACGTGGAGGGATTTCCTACGGTAAAGATTGGGCCTCCTCTTACATTTGTTGGAGAGAAAGTCAGCTACAAATGGTTGAAGACATGGTTGAGAGACCCCCATGCAACTTATGAAAAGGCAAGGATGCCCAATTTCATGCTTTCGGATGAGGAGATCAAGAACATTGCAGATTTCCTTGAGAGTTTGAGCAGAAGTGAGCTTGAGACTATGATTGCGGCTGACCCGGAGGTGGACGAAGAAATGTATCAGAAAGGCATGGCTCTTTATAACCGTTCCAGATGCGTCATTTGCCACCCGAGAGAAGGCAGGGGTGGATCGGTAAAATATGTTTATGCGCCCGATCATACTAAGATAGCGAGTAAGATTAGCAAGGATTGGCTATTTCGATGGATAAAAAATCCAAGCGCTTACCATCCAAATACAAAGATGCCGCATTTTAGATTTACAGATGAAGAGGTGGAGGAATTAGTGGCCTTTATGAGCGCAGAGTTTATAGACTGGGATGCTCTTGATGAAGAAGAGAAGGAAGGGGGAGAAGCTGTTAAGGCAGTTAAGAGGGATGTCGACCCTGTGTCTGCAGAAAGAGGCAGGAAGTTGATTAAGAATTATGGTTGTTTTGGCTGTCATGAGATAAAAGGTTTTGAGAACGAGAGCAAGATAGGGGTAGAGCTTACGAGTTTTGGTTCCAAATCCGTGGAACTTTTAGATTTTGGTGTGGTTAAGGATTTGCAGAGAAGTTGGCTGAGCTGGACAATGGCAAAGTTGAAGAACCCTCGTCAATTTAGAGAGGGGATGAGGATGCCTAAATTCAGTCTCGCTGATGGAGATCTTGAGGCATTGGTGTGTTTGTTGAAGAGCTTCAAGGAGAGGACAATACCGGTCAAATATTTTGTAAAGTCGACAACAGTAGATTACGAACCACAGGGAAAGTTTGGTAAGATTGTAAATGACCTAAATTGCCTGGTCTGCCACAGGATAAAGGACAAGGGAGGCAGCTTCGCACCGGAACTTACTTATGAAGGAAGCCGTGTGAAAAGGGAATGGCTCGTAGACTTCTTGAGGGCGCCTGACATGCTCAGGCCGCTTTTGAAACAGATGCCAAGATTTAATTTGTCGGAAGAGGAAATAAAGACTGTTGCTGACTATATTAAGCTTGTGCTGGTAGATGACGATGTGCTTGCCAGGGAGGATTTGGGTGAAATTACGAGTGGCGATGTGGAACAGGGTAAGAAAATATACAATGAGAAGGGGTGCCAGGCATGCCACCAGATTGGTACTGAAGGCGGCGCTGTAGGCCCTAATCTGAGTGTGGCAGGCGATAGATTAACACCGGATTACATATATATGCATTTAAAAGACCCGCAAAGGTGGGGGGCGTCAAAAGTAGCGCCAAACTACGGCTTAGATAATGAGGAGCTTATGCATCTTACTAATTACTTATCTGATCTTAGAGCGAAAAAGGTGGGATTTTTATGGAAAAATACAAATTGATACAGAAAAGGTTCGGCATAAGTTTTTTTGCTATGCTGATAGTGTTAATTTTTAATGCCTGTCAGCCTTTAGTATTTTCAGAAGAAGATGTGGCGGCGGGGGGAAATGTTAAGCCTGTAGGGCATGACTTTACGCTTAAACCTAAAGAATCATTTGAGATTCGTAATGGCAAGATAGCTTACAATGAACATTGTGCGCCATGTCACGGTAATACCGGCAAAGGTGATGGCAAGTATTACGCAAGCAGCCTTGAACCAAAGCCGAGAAACTTTACCGACACAGCGTTCATGAACCAGGTGCATGATGAATATTTGATTGAGGTTATTAAGAAGGGTACGGCAGCATTTGGAAAAAGTCCCTATTGTCCGCCATGGGGGGATACATTAAAAGAAGACGAGAAGGTCAGAAACATAATTTCTTTCCTGAGAACACTTGCTGTCAAGTGAGAGTTTAATTCATATCATATGTCTTGGTACACGGTTTCATAAATGTGTCGATATTTCTATGATTTTTAGGGTATAGTTCGGATATACAGTAAGATAGTATGACGGAGAATATAAAGTGAAAACAGAAAATAAGGATATAAATTTCGAGATTGCCCATGATATTAAGGGCAGGGAGGACCGGAGGAAATTTATGTATTATGGCGGCTGGGGGGTTATGGGTCTATTTATTTTATCCGTACTAGGCTCAACCGTAAGATTCTTCTTTCCCAGGACGCTTTTCGAGCCCCCAACGAAGTATACGATTGGATATCTCTTTGAATATGCGCAGGGGATTAGTGAGCGGTTTAAACAGCTACATAGAATATGGATAGTGCGGGAGGTGGACAAGTTATATGTAATAGAGGCGAAATGCACACATTTGGGCTGTACTCCTAATTGGCTGGCGGCAGAGGGTAAATTTAAGTGTCCATGCCATGGAAGCGGATATACGCCTGATGGGATTAATATCGAAGGCCCTGCCCCAAGGCCAATGGAAAGATTTAAGGTTACATTGGCAGAGGACGGTGAGATTACGGTTGATCAAAGTGTAAGATTCAGGGGAGAAAGGGGACAATGGGGTAAGCCTGGCGCCTTTATCAGTGTTTAGTAATTATGGTAGAAGAATATGTGACGGAAAGGCCTTTTAATAATGGATAGAAAAAGCGATGAGAAGATTAAGGAAGTTGTGACAAGCTCACAAATCTGGAAATCAATCTTCAGGCGTAAACATGATGATACTAAACGCAGCAGAGTATTGGCAATTGTCGGCAACTTCTTTATGCACCTGCATCCTATTGCGGTTGCAAGACATGCGCTGGCGCTGAAGTTTACGTGGTGTATGGGGGGTGTTACTTTTCTACTATTTCTCTTCCTTACTTTAGGAGGCGTGCTTCTAATGTTTTATTATCACCCATCTACCGGCGAAGCCTACTGGGATATAAAAGACCTTCATTATAGTGTGCCGTTTGG
>JBHHYW010000231.1:0-4968 GCA_046757745.1 Candidatus Scalindua sp. | reverse complement strand
AATTAAATCGTTTAATAAAATGGCTTAAACCTTCTGCTGCATAGGCGGCAATATGATAAACGTAATCAAAACGGTATCTTCCGAAAATTCCTTGTACCAGTTTATAATCCTCTATACTTCCCTTTATAAATTCTACTTTTGGATTTATGTTTTCTTCAAAACCTCCGGTTAAATCATCTAAAGCAACCACATCATGTCCCATCATCAAGACATTGTCGACCACGTGTGAACCGATGAATCCGGCAGCGCCCGTAACCAATGAAGTTGTCATATGGAGTCTTCTTTCTATTTTAATTACAAAATAAGAGTATCTTTATGTTTGCGGTATGGAACAATGTTCTGCTGTTACGTTTTCAGGGTACGCTTCTATACCGCAATTGAAAATCATTCAGTTAATATTTCCTGCCGATACCGATTAAATATACTGCCTTTGATGGGATGATGCCGCCGACTTTACATTTGTTTGCCCATACTTCCCAACTTAGAAAATAATTTGTTCTGGTATCTTCAGAAAAAACTGTCCGCAGGCCTATACGAATAAGACGTCGCACAATACTATCTGAACCGTATGGAATTTGCTTTGTGGTATATTCAGTAAGTAGAGGAATGTCTTTTTTTGCAAAGAACTTTTGCCCTAATATTTTTTTCAGTTCAAAATGCTTACCAATTAACTTTGTAAATTCATCTTCATTAAATTCTTTGACATGAAAAGGATTTATAATTCCCTTTGTATACAATGAGAAATTTTCACGGTTTGGTGCTGACATAATTATCATTCCATCTTTCTTCAGGACTCTACTCAATTCCTGCAGAAATACATCTGCACCCTGTATATGTTCTAATGTTTCAAATGATACTACAGCGTCAAAAGTTGGGCCTGGGAGTGCCAGACGATTACAATCCATTTGCAGAAAAGATAGATTCGGTTTCTTGTAACGTTCTCTACAGTAGCGAATTGCATCCCAACTATTATCAATTCCCACCACTTTTTTTGCTTTCTGAGAAATCATATTTGAACCAAATCCAGAACCACAGGCAGCATCAAGGACTGTCTTTCCGCAAACATAAGAGCTTGCAAAAAGATAACGCCCCACATGTTGCAGAAAAAGATCCCAACTCGTTTTCTGGTTATCAATAAACCGTTCACCATTATTCTCCATGAAAAACTCCTGACAGCCACCTTTGTATTTTTGTTTATAATGTTGCTATCTCATTATTACTAAACTCGGTAGTTTCTTATAGCTCTCATTTTTTTGAAATACATCCATTCTGAGGATATTTATCAAGAAAAACATTATTTGGTTACTATATTCTTAACATTACCCAACAAGTAAACCACTTTCGATGAGATGATGTTGCGAATATTTAGTCTACACATCTCATTAAAGTAAAAAGTGATATAATTTCTCATTAATGAAACAAGAGAAATGACTGAACCTGTTTGAGCAATCATTACTAACAGGTCATTTAAAGTAGGATTATAAACCTCCTTTTTGTTCATAAAACGTGGAGTAATATCATATTTTGGTTTACCAATTAAACTCCATATATTTTCAGGGAGAATATTCTTAAACTTACTCGTTTTTATTTGCCATAAGGGTGGTGGCAGCCCCTTTTTGTAATAAACTTCTAAATCTTCTTTGAAACTTCGACCAGCAAACATATTGTACCAAGGAAAATCTTTGTTTATACAATTATCCTGATAGTCAATCCATATTTCAGAACATCCTTTAATCTTATCCATTATATTGTCAAAAAACACCCAGGCATTGTCAGTAACTGGAAATTTCTTGAATAATGGCAAGAGGCCTTTAGAGACCTTACCCCTTATCGCGATATTAATGCCATCTCCAAAAACATTACCAGATGATTTCTTAAATATTAAATTAAGATAATCTTGTCGATACATTTCCTGCCAGTTCCAGCGGTACTGATATCGCATAGTCGTAATGGCATCATATTTCTGTGCGTTGTTTCCTTGTATCAGGAAGTAAATGGCGGCCAGGACCGTTATCGGATGAAACACTGTGTCCGCTTGTACCTGAATGAGCCAATCTCCATCACATTTTTGTCGAGCCTCCTCAAAAGCAGCTCCAAGCAAGAGGCCCTTCTTATCTTTTTCCTTTTTTACATATTGAGGTAACTTTGATTCTATCCGGATTTTAGGATTCCATTTTGCAAATAACTCCAGTGCTTCCAGTGTACCGTCATCACTCTGCCCTTCCAGAATAAAGAATTCATCCACAAACGGTAAGACATTTTCAATGGCCTCCATAAAGGTGTAACCAGCTCTAATACCATTTCGAATGAACATATAAGCTGAAAATTTCATCAAAAGAATCTTTGCTTCTTTTTAACTCCGCAATAATATTTTACTTCCAGATTTTCTGTTTACTTGTTGAATCCAGGTTTCAAATTAAGAATCAATTAAATTTAATTTATACTTCTGAAAAAAACCATTTACCTTTGACTAGTATTGGCCCCCATGTCGAAAGGTTCGCATTTCCCGTTCCAAAAAAATCTGCTCCAACTACTGTCATCGGAAGAAACACCTGTGGCCAATCGGCCTTCTCGCCACCCACCAAGGTATAACTCATAACTAAAAAGTTCCCTGGAGCAAGACAAATCTCTGGAATGAAACATTTAACCCATCCCTTTCTCGGTAGATCCTGAAAATATACATCAGAAAAGTGGCTATAATAGTGAAACAATCCTAGCTCTTTATCTGTGTGTACACTAAAACTGAATGAAACTTTTTCACCAGACACGTTTCCCACATTATCGAATTCAAAACAGAACACAATCGGCTCACCACTTTTTGCTACTTCCAATACTTCACCATCAGGAGATTCCAGGTGAAAACTGACAACCCGGATCTTTCCATTCCCTACACGTTTACAGTTACGAAGAGGATTTTCATTGATTTCATAGCTTTTTGATAAATAATTAGAAACTACGTCTTGGGCTTTACCCTCGTAAACTTTTTTCCCGGATTCTAAAAGTATACCTTTATTACAAAGGGACTCTATCGCCCCCATATTATGACTCACAAACAGCACTGTCCTTCCACCTTCCGCCACTTCACCCATCTTTCCCAGACACTTCTTCTGGAAGGCCGCATCTCCCACAGCCAGGACCTCATCCACCAGCAATATCTCTGGTTCCAGATGGGCGGCGACTGCAAAGGCCAAACGCATATACATACCACTCGAATACCTCTTAACCGGCGTGTCTACAAATTTTTCTATCTCTGCGAAGCTAACTATTTCATCGAATTTTCTTGTTACTTCCCAGCGATCCATCCCTAATATAGCCCCGTACAGGTATATATTTTCGTGTCCCGTCAATTCGGGATGAAAGCCGGTTCCCACTTCCAGAAGTGACCCCACTCGCCCGGTTAATTCTATCCTCCCCTCTGTAGGTTCCGTGATCTTGGATAAAATCCTGAGAATGGTACTTTTGCCTGCTCCATTTCTACCGATAATACCTACAATATCCCCCTTTTTGACATCGAAGGAAACCTTACTCAATGCCCAGATAGTTTCTGCCGGAAGTACAGGCTTCCCTATACTGGCAATCCTGCGAAAGGGGGTTTTTACCGCATCTACAATCGTATCTCTAAAAGTTTTGTATCCTACATGGGCACCAATTCTGTATTGTTTAGAAAGGTTTTCTACTTTTATAACAGTTTCAGACACTAAGTATTCCTTTTTGTACTTATTGATATTTATATAACTTTATAAGATTTTTGTTTCTTCAATTATTGACAATCCTTAATCCAGCAATCATTGTTGTCAGGCCATATCTGCAAAAACTCGTTCCATCCTTCGAAAATAATATATCCCCGACAAAAATATAATACTGATAATCATTGCAGAAATACCAAGCAACAACCAATTAATCGGCTGGTGTCCTAATAATGATGATCTTAAGGCTTCTATAGTGCCAACCATAGGATTAATAGACATCAACAAATGATATTTTTTGGGAACCATACTTATAGGATAGATAACAGGGGAAACAAACATCCATAATTGAATAAGAAGGGGAACGACGTATCTTATGTCTCGATATTGTACGTTAAGTGCCGACAGCCACAATCCAACACCGACTGCACAAAGAAAAGTCATGCCTACTAAAAAAGGAAACAGCAGGATTTCAATGCCTGGAAAATATTGATAATATGCCATCATGACACCCAGTATCAGGATGGCTATGAAAAAATCAAGCAGACCCGCTAATGCAGCGCTTGCAGGGGCTATAACACGAGGGAAATAGACCTTAGTAATAAGGTTAGCACTTTCTACCAGACTGTTACTGGAGGCGGATAATGCATTGGCAAAATAAGTCCAGGGAAGGAGACCGGCATAAACGAAAATGGGATAGGGAATACCATCTGACTGCATTTTTGCCATGCGTCCAAAAAATATGACAAAAATAATCATGGTAGATACAGGTTGAATAATGGCCCATAAACCACCTAATACAGTTTGTTTGTACCGTACCTTGATATCTCTTTTGGTCAGGAAATATAGCAGTTCCTTATACCTCCACAACTCTCCAAAATCAATAGGCACCCATCCCCTCTTAGGTACGATGATTGTCTTGCTTGGGGTTGAATTTAACACAATTTTAGATTTCATTGGAATTTCTTATGCCTGTTTCTGAAGTTTTTACCTTTAAACGAAATTACACCTTAATCTTAGAATAGAAGTTAAAACACTTTAACACTAAAATGTGCTTGATCTAATCCTCACAGGGCATCTTTTTATCCTTCACCGAATAGTATCGAAAACCCGATGAACAGTCTTATCCCTTTTAATATTGACGAATATACTTCCGGTATCTTAAATCTTAAAACAAAATATATACTTTAAGCATAATAGGAACAGCGACTGTTTTTTTGATACGTATAATAGTTCGCTTTTATATTACCCCTATGGCTATCATAATCGCCTTTTCTATTTC
>JBHHYW010000230.1:0-4976 GCA_046757745.1 Candidatus Scalindua sp. | reverse complement strand
CGTCATGGAACATAAAAGACAGAATCAAAGAGTACATGATAGCGATGCTTATATTAGAAACAGGTATGCTGGGAGTATTTATATCTCTTGACTTGTTTCTGTTCTATGTATTTTGGGAGTTAATGCTGATTCCAATGTACTTGATAATTGGGGTATGGGGAGGTCCCAGAAGGATATATGCCACAATAAAGTTTTTTATATATACAATGGCGGGAAGCGTGTTGATGCTGGTAGCCATAATAGTTATTTACTTTATGAATCAAAAGGCTACTGGGGAATACACATTTGATTTGCTAAGGATTTATAGCCTGGACATTCCGATGGGAGCTCAATTCTGGCTCTTTTTAGCCTTCTTTTTTGCCTTTGCGATTAAGGTTCCAATGTTTCCGTTTCATACTTGGTTGCCGGATGCTCATGTGGAGGCTCCCACTGCAGGTAGTGTCATTCTGGCGGGAGTGTTGTTGAAGATGGGTACTTATGGTTTTGTGCGTTTCAGCCTGCCGCTGTTTCCTTATGCAAGTCATCAATTTATACCTCTTATAGCTTGGTTGGCTATTGCGGGGATCATTTATGGTGCTCTTGTAGCAATGGTACAGGAAGATCTGAAGAAGCTGGTTGCATACTCCAGTGTCAGCCACCTGGGCTTTGTTATGTTGGGAATCTTTGTATTTAATATGCAAGGAATGGAGGGGGGAATCCTTCAGATGATCAATCATGGCTTGAGCACAGGTGCATTATTCTTGATTGTTGGAATGATATATGAGAGAAGGCATACAAGGTTGATTGCTGATTATGGAGGCCTTGCGAAAATAATGCCGATATTTGCTATATTCTTTATGATCATGACCTTGTCTTCTATAGGACTACCCGGCCTAAATGGATTTGTAGGTGAATTCCTAGTCTTGGTTGGTGTATTTAAGTCTAATGTACTTTATGCGGTCTTGGCTACTACGGGTGTAATTCTTTCTGCATGTTACATGTTGTGGATGTTTCAGAGGGTTATGTTTAACAATCTTTCAAATCCCGAGAATAAGAAGCTTAAAGACTTAAATCTGAGAGAATGGGCATTATTACTGCCAATAACAATACTTGTCTTCTGGATTGGTATTTATCCAAAACCTTTACTATCCAGAATGGATGTTTCTGTAAATCATCTCCTGACTCAGGTGGATGAAAAATATAAAATAACATTAAACGATCTCAGAATTGAGAACGAAGAGGCGGCTGCACATGCTGCAGAGATTGCACGTGCTGTTGAAGAAGAAAATAGTGCAGAACCTATGATAGAGGAAGATTAATATATGGAAATAGTAATTCCACCATTTGATTTTAAAAGTATTTCGCCTATCCTCATAATTACCATTTTTGCGATGATAATACTTGCGGTAGATGTATTTTTCAGAAAGACATTCAGGGATAGTCTGGGATATATAACTTTTCTTGTTGTTGTTTTGACAGGAATGGTAGCATTTACTCAAATGGGTGAATCTGTGTATTCATTCAGTAATATGTTTGTGGTAGATAATTTCTCAGTCTTTTTTAATCTTATCTTCCTGGTTAGTACGGCAATCGTAATACTTTTATCAATCCGCTATGTAAAGCAAGAAGGTATTAACAGTGGTGAATACTATACACTGATACTATTTGCCACTATGGGCATGATGCTGATGGCAGGCGGGGCTGACCTGCTAACTATCTTTCTCGGACTTGAGATAATGTCCATATCGCTTTATGTGCTTGCAGGTTTCAGGCGAGATAGTGTTCGTTCAAACGAGGCATCATTGAAATATTTCTTGCTTGGAGCATTTGCTACATGCTTCCTGCTTTATGGTATAGCGATGTTTTATGGTGCTACTGGCACGACGAACGTAAAGGAAATTGCTTCTTTCCTGGCAAACAACCCTTCATTGTCAAACCCAATGATTGTAACAGGCACATCGTTACTTGTCATAGGTTTCGGGTTTAAGGTGGCATGCGTACCGTTTCATAAATGGACTCCTGATGTTTATGAAGGGGCGCCGACCGCTATTACTGCTTTTATGTCCGTGGGGCCAAAGGCTGCCGCTTTTGCTGCTTTCACAAGGGTATTTTTAGTGGCGCTGCCTGAGGTAGAACAGAAGTGGTCTATAATATTGTGGGTGCTTGCAGCCCTTACAATGACTGTTGGTAATCTTGTGGCCATTGTTCAGTCAAATATAAAAAGAATGTTGGCATATTCAAGTATAGCACATGCAGGTTATGTGCTTATGGCCATTATAGCAGGAGGAGATTTTGGAACGGCAAGCTTACTCTTTTATATGTTGGGATACACATTTATGAACCTGGGTGCATTTGCCGTGGTAATCGTACTTGGAAGAAAAGGAGAAGAGAACGCTAATATAGAAGACTACAGTGGTCTCGGATTCAAACATCCTATTTTAGCAGTAACAATGTGCATATTTATGTTTTCACTTGCCGGTATACCGCCATTGGTTGGATTTGTAGGGAAATTCTATATCTTCAGCGCCGCAATAAAAAATGGGTTTATCATTCTGGCTATCATAGGGGTGGTAAATAGCGTAATATCGGTTTATTACTATTTGAGAGTAACTGTCGTAATGTATATGAAGAAGCCAGTGCGCGAATTTGCACCGCTTTCACTCTCGCCATTCATGATTCTTGCCCTCATATTAACGGTATGGGGTACTGTTCATCTGGGCGTATTTCCTGAAAAAATTATAGCACTTGCTCAGAAGTCTGCACTTTTGTATTAAGCATTTCACAGTATATCCAGGCATATCAACAAGCGTTACATGGTACAGGCACGAAAACATCTCAAACAACATTACACATCTTTTTGTAAGCCAAAAATGGTTAAGGTAAATTTATATCAGGGTGCAGGATCAAGTAAGATACGTACATTAAAATATTTATCCTTGCTTCTAAAGAGACTGTATAGTAGTAATGTACAGGGTACTATTTTCAGGAATTATGCTTTTTTTGTTTCCATCTGTGTCTCATAGTAATAATGTTAAAACTAATAATGAATCAATTTTAATTTTATCTCTTTTGAGAAGAAGATGTGACAAATGGCAAAAGATATTGATATGGAGATTTCAAAAAAGTACTGTAATCGATTTGGTGTGATCGCAGTAGGTAAAGAATTTGTGACTGCAGAGCAACTAAAAGAAGCCTTAACTGTACAAGCAGATGATAATCTTTCCAATAAGCCACATAGATTAATAGGAAGAGTTTTCTTTGATAAAGGCTGGATGACAGATGAACAAATTAACATAGTTTTGAATGAACTCTTCAAATTAGAGAAGGATGATGCATTGACTTCATAGTATGAAATTCTAATTTTTAAATTTAGATGGGGGGGGGTATTATGAAACTTTTTAAAGTTGTTATGAGGCCGGAAAAGGAATTTGCATTAAAGGATATTTTGTCAGGCATAGGATATCATGGGATTACGTCTAAAGACAGTGCAGGATTTGGAGAAAGTAAAAAAGTAGTCAAGCAAGTATATCGAGGAAAAGTTTATGAGCAAAGGGTAGATGCTGTCAAAAGAAAAGAAATAGAATTTGTCGTACCTGATGATAAAGTTGAAAAGGTTATTGAAACTATTAGAAAGGTTGCCGTAACAGAACAAGGAGGAGATGGGCGCATATACGTATCTACCCTGGACGAATCAATCCATATTCATTCAGGGGACAGACATATGGGAGATTCCAGTGAAGAAGAAACAAAGGGTGAATAAAATATAATCATCGGTATAGGTTTGATTGCAAGTATCAATGTAAGTTATTATGACGGGATGTTTATTCAGTATTGGGTGTATCCAATTTGTTTTGTATAAGAACTGAGAGGTACTATTAATATCTGGCCAACAATCAGTTCATTATCGTCTTCAATTTCATCTTTGTTTTCTTCGTAAATAACAGGCCATTTCCTGCCATCATGGTATAGTTCTGATGCCAGATTGTATAGTGAATCTCCCCACTTTACTTTGTAGACTGCTTTAGTATACAATTCTTTGTCCAATAATTTCGCTTCATTAATATTTGCCAGAACGGGTACATCCGGCAAGACTATTTCATGACCAATTTTCAATGATGTATCCTGGATTTCCTCGTTGGCATATTTTATATTCTTCCACATCGAGCCTTTTCCGTAAAACTTTCTTGCTATCTTGAATAGAGTATCCTTCGGTTGTATCTTATAATGTACAACTTTGCTATTTCCAACATCTTTAATCTCAATAGTGTAATTTGTTAAAACTAATACATCTTGAATATCACATTCAGGAATGCCTTTAACTAATTTTTTTGCAAGTGTGTCTGCGGTATCAACTACAACCTTGTCTCTCACGTTAATTGAACTTTCGATTATTTTCTCCGGAATAGCGAATGGAGACATGGGTGGTGTGCCGCTATGAGTTAACTCTTCATGATTTGCCTTCCATATAGTCTTTGAGTCAAATGTGTCAATCAGTTCCAACTCTGCGCTTATTGTAATGCGCGAGTAAATAACACTATACAATTTAGAACATTTTATGACAGTTCCGTACATTAGTGCATCAGCTTCCAGGATCCTGCCGAGTTTATAATCTCCCATAGTGTTAATATCATTTGCATGGTATGAAGCCATCTTTAGCCTTTGGTCTATCTGTTTTATCTTTATCAAATCATATCCTTTCAGGCTCATGTTACGAAAAACAGCTTCTCGCAATATTTTGGATATTTCCTCATTCTCTGATCTGTTTTTAAAAGGCAGGATTGCAATTGTTCTGATATGCGATTCTTTTGGCGCCAGGCTGGTTGTTATTTCAGGCTGAGAAAATTCCTGATAGTAATTGCATGAGGATAGGAATATGAATGAGAACAAGAGTATCAGATTACGTTTAATAATTACTGTTCTCAAGCTGACTCGTGATAAATAACTGTTATTGAACAATGTCTTCATAATTGCCATGTTAAATCTTACAGACTAGTCAG
>JBHHYW010000229.1:0-4997 GCA_046757745.1 Candidatus Scalindua sp. | reverse complement strand
CGCTGCCCTGGTCACTGTTTATTCCTGCGGTACTTGTTCGACTGAACGGTGAGCTTCTTCGTAAACCGCTGATTCGTTTCTGCGTATGCTGGATGATTCTGCCTCTGGTGTTCTTTTCGATCTCGTCCAGTAAGGCATTCACTTATGTTCTACCCTGTTTTCCTCCTCTGGCCGTGCTCATTGCAGTTGGGCTTACCGAATATTTCCGTCGGGGAGAGGAGGGGCCGTTCAAATACTGTTCCATTTTATTGAGTGTGTCAGCAGGCTTTGTGATTACAGCGCTGCTCTCTTTTGGCTTTGTGCCGGCCTTTCACAGGCAGGTTTATGGCTCCGGAGAGGTTTATAAGCCATTTTATTGTATCGGTGCGGCGATAGTATGTTCAGTGTTCGTGTTAATAACTCTGCGGGTGCAAAGCGGATTGCGAAAGACTGTAATGCACGGCCTTTCTGCGATAGTTATAATGCTGGCGTTCCCATTTGCCGTACCAGTGGAACGTTCCGTTCATGCTGGAATGTCTACCTTCCTGCGCTCTCAGGAGGGTCACGTAACCGCGGACGAATTCCTGTTAGCAAGACACACATGCTGTGCATGCGGTCTGTTATGCTTACAAGCGTGAAGACGTGTATCCGTTCAGGAGTGCCGGCGAACTCCGTTACGGATTGTCCTATCCGGACAGCGCCTGGCGCTACATCAATATGACCGGTCTTAAGAAACTGTTGAGCGAACGTGGAGACCGGTCTGTAGCCATTATTATAAAGGAAACCACTAAAAGTAAATCCAGTTCTTCCTGGCCTGAACCTGCGTATCAAACTACATGGAATGGTTTCTGGTTTGCGGTCTATTAATCGTGTTCATAAGGGAAATACGGTTAACAAAATGCTTGAATGTTACCATACAGGGGAAAAATCAGTATGGTGTCGCATAAGAAATCGTGATAATAAAATAAAGATTATCTGCCATATTAATATTCCTTAATTTTATCTTAACCTCGTCTTAATATTTGACTAAGTATAGCTTATATATTATTATGTGAGAAATTCAAAGTTAAGATTTTCGCAAGAGGTGAATCTGCCTCACAGAAGATATGCATAACTGCCCTGCCGGACGCAATGTCATTGAATTAAGGATTTTGTCATAAATTCAGTGTATACCAGCAAACTGTAGCGGAATGAAGAGCCTAACTTGATTAATTTACAAACTGACTGGCTCTATTAATTAGCAAGAATATATTCCGCAAATCATTAGCAGAGCTTTCAAGGAATAAAAAGTAAAGATGTTGCAGAAAATGAAATTAAAATTACCCTATTCAAAATACTGGTTAGCAGCCGTAATCTTCGTAGTATCATTTGTGGGGATATTTGACCATGATCTCTGGACAGCAGATGAGCCTCGGGTTGCCGAAATAGGCCGCGAGTTTTTTGATGAGGGAGCTTCCCTTGCAGTCCCACGGTTAAATGGTGATGCGTTTATGGAAAAACCTCCTCTCTATTTCTGGTGTGTGGCTCTTTCCTACAAAATCTTTGGAGGTCCTTCGGCTGGTGCTGCCAGAATACCCTCCGTCTTTTTCGGGTTTGGAACACTGGTGTTTACCTATCTTCTGAGCAAAAGGATGTTTGGCCGGAATTCTGCTTTATGGTCTTGTATGGTACTCGCCTTAAGCGCTGAATTCTTTTATATTCACCATAAGTCACTTGTGGATACGTCTCTTGTCTTTTTTGTAACAGGGACTGTATATTGGCTATATCTTGCGTTAACTGTTGAGAGAGGCAAAAATTATGGCTATTATACAATCTGTTACCTCTTTGCTACCGGGGCTTTTTTTGCTAAAGGGCTTATCGGGCTTGCATTCCCAGCCCTGCTTTTCATATTTTGGGTTTTATGGAGAAGGGATTGGCAAGAGATAAAGATAGCCAGGCTATGGATTGGATTCATAATTGTCAGTGCTGGTATCATTCTCTGGTTCTGGTTTCTCTGGAAAGAAGGTTCATGGGAACATATCAAGACTTTTCTTGTTCATAACAACCTTCAGCGTATTGTACCGGGTGTTGGTTCAGGATATTCAGGAGGACATATAAAGCCTTTCTATTATTATCTGTCTATCATCTGGCGGGCATTTGCGCCGTGGAGTTTATTGGTGCCCGCCGTATTCTTCTATACTTATCGTAAAGGGTTTCAGGGTAAAGACAGGGTTTTTCTCGTTTTATGGTTTATTTCCGGTTTGCTTATGCTCTCGTTTGCAGGGACAAAGCGTACTATTTATCTCGTGCCGCTCTTTCCTTCCATTTCAATACTAACAGGTTCATGGCTTAGCGATGTTGAGAACCGCATAGCTAATGTCATGATAGACAGGATAAGTCAATGGTCTATCCTTTGCGTAAGCGGTATTAGCGTTATCATATTAACCGGAGTTGGATTTAAACTCGGATTGATCAAGACAGCTCCGTTTGTTTTGTTAATGCCGGTCCTTGCAGTTAGTTATGTTTTTGTATTCCGTTCATTTGTTAAATATAGAGTTATCAAACTAAGCGCACTGCCTCCATTTTTAAGCCTGATTTACGTAGCGTTTGTACTGGTATTTATTCCATACATTAACGAAAGAAAAAGTTACAAACCATTTTGCTACGAGTTGGGTGAGGTGCTGGCAGTAAAAGAAAGAGCCATTTATGCTTTCCGGCCTGATGAGACTACAAGAGCTATAGTGCCATTCTATACCGGTCATAAGCTGGTGCCAGTCAATGATATAGAAACAGCAAGACATTTACAAAAGAGTGATAATGTGCTTATGCTTGTTAAAACCAAGACTAAACATGTGTACATGCCAGATTACGACAACCTTAAGGATATCTTTCCTGATGTCCTATTATCCGGAGTGATTGGGAAACGCAGGAAGATGGAATTACTAAGTAACAAAGGCGGGAAAGGATAAAGAATGAAAAGAAATACATTTCTGCCATTTTCGAGACCAGACATTGGACAGGAGGAGATTAGCGCTGTTGTTGATGTCCTCTCTTCCGGATGGATAACATCGGGCCCAAAGGTACAGGCATTTGAAAAAGCATTTGCTGAATATGTTGACAGTCCTTACGCTCTGACCCTTTCCTCATGCACTGCGGGCCTGCATCTTGCCACGGAAATACTTGACCTGAAACCAGGTGATGAAGTAATTACAACTTCACTAACATGGCCTGCCACCGTGAACATGATCCATCTGTGCGGGGGGATACCCGTATTTGTCGATGTGGAACGAAATACCATCAATCTCGATGTGTCGCGTGTTGAAGATGCGATTACGAAAAGGACCAGGGCCATTGTCCCCGTTCATTTTGCCGGTCAGTCCTGCGATCTTGGTGCATTAAGAGAGATATGCAAAGGGAGTGATATAGCGCTTATAGAAGACGCTGCGCACGCAGTAGGCAGCGAGTATAGAGGAGAACGGATAGGTTCAGGGAAAAATATGGCAGTGTTCAGCTTTCATCCTATCAAAAATATAACTACCGGGGAAGGTGGTATGATCACAACACATGACAAAGAGACCTATGAAAGACTTCGCCTCTTACGGTTCCACGGGGTTGATAAGGATGCATGGAGGCGCTATGGCAAGGCAGAGAAGGAAGGTTATGATCTTCATCTTCCCGGGTGGAAGTATAATATGACGGATATACAGGCAGCAATAGGTCTGGTTCAATTGAAGCGGCTTGACAAGATGATTGAAAGGCGTGAAAAACTGGCAACGCTTTATGACGATCTGCTCAGAGATGTTCGCGAGTTAACGCTTCCGGGTGAGGTTTCATACCCGGTAAGACATGCCTGGCATCTGTATACAGTGATAGTGGATAGGGATAAGGCTGGCATTTCACGTGATGAATTTATGCAGGAGATGAAAAAGCTGAACATAGGGACTGGCCTACATTTTCTTGCCGTTCACCAGTTGTCGTTTTACAGAAAACATTATCCTCAGCCTGATGGTTTACTACCTGAAACCGAATATTTATCGGAACGAATCGTTTCACTCCCGCTTTATCCTGGTATGAAAGAGAGTGATGTGAATGACGTGGTTGTGGCAATCAAAGAAATATTACATAAATTCAAAAAATGAGAATAAGTACATATTATGGTTGGCAGTCTTAGTAGGAGCAGAGGTCTTGATTTCTACTTGGCGTATGTTTGCTAACCGGAAAGGTGAATGTGCTATTAATGGAAACTCGGATACCTTATCTATCAGTAGTAATTCCGATATTTAATGAGGAGGATAATATCAGAGAGCTTTCAGGCCGACTGAAAAAGGTTATGACCGAAATGGACCGTACGTACGAAATTATCTTCGTTGATGACGGAAGTACGGACAGATCACTTGAGATTCTCAAGCAGTACCAGGAAGAGATGCCTGAGATAACGATAATTGAATTCAACCGAAACTATGGACAACATGCCGCTGTTTTTGCCGGTTTTGAGAGAAGTTCAGGGGAAGTGGTAGTAACGCTGGATGCCGACCTTCAAAACCCTCCTGAAGAAATTCCAAGGTTGGTCAGCAAAGCCGAGGAGGGGTTTGAGGTAGTTGCAACAGTTCGTATGAAGCGCAAGGACTCAATATTCAGAAGATGTGCTTCTTATATAATAAACAGAATGACGGCTAAGATTACGGGCGTTAAGCTAAAAGATTATGGCTGTATGCTTAGAGCCTACAGGAAGAGTATCGTGAAACTGATGTGTGCGTCAAAGGAAATCTCAACATTTATTCCTGCCCTTGCCACGTCTTATGCC
Organism: Candidatus Scalindua sp.; assembly: GCA_046757745.1. Lineage (GTDB taxonomy): Bacteria > Planctomycetota > Brocadiia > Brocadiales > Scalinduaceae > Scalindua. Next base: position 235 of record JBHHYW010000229.1, on the reverse strand, counting down.
AAGAATATGGTAGAAATCGAGGTCAAGCATGATTCTCGTAATGAAGGGGAGTCGAAGTACAGTATTACGCGTCTTATATCACTTCAGTTTGACCTCATGACCAGCTTCTCAGTCTGGCCGTTAAGGATACTCATGCTTTTTGGCCTTATAGTCTCGCTGGCAGGAATTGGTTTTGGAATCTTCATTCTTACAATGAGAATAATTATGGGAAGTGAGTGGGCTGTTGGCGGCGTCT
>JBHHYW010000228.1:0-5002 GCA_046757745.1 Candidatus Scalindua sp. | reverse complement strand
TTATAATATGTCACAAATTTTACAGACAGACAGAATAAACCCTTCCTTATATTTTTTCAGGACTCTTTTATATAAGCCCCGGTATCGTCCAGATTCAAGGACGAGCCGGGGCTTTTTTATTTGGGAATTAGACAGGGTTAATAGTCTCTTAAATGAAAGTTTTTTAGCAAAAAATTACGATTTAAATAACAAAATCCAAATTCCAATAACCGAAACAAACGGTTTTGAATTTCGTTTATTTGAATTTGAGGTTTGTTTGTTATCTGGCGCTTGTAATTTGTAATTTTCCAGCTTGTCTGGGTTAGGATTTATGGATGTTTATATTTTTCTATCCGGATAGGAAAAATGGTGATCGCTTAGTTGACGGCCATCGCCCTAATAATAGTCGCTGTCCCTATTTTCTCTATTTTCTGTACGTTTATACTGAAGAAGATATTAAGTTCTTTACAAAACTTATGTTATCGGAACTAAAAAGGCGTATAGATCAAAAAGACTATTAAAGAAATCTGGAGAAAATAGGGACAACAGCGACTATTAAAGTTAAGTGAAGAAGGGGTGAGTCATGGATAAGTGGAGGCAATTAGATTGATGATTGCAGATTTTGAATTTACATTCAAATATTAAACTTATTGCGCATTCGGTTTGCGAATCGCTTGATTCTTTGAGATGTTCTTTTGATAACTTCAGGAGGGAGATTATCTTCGTAAAAATTCTGGTGCATTGAATTAGCCATATTCACAATGTCCAAAATACTATTATCTTTTAACTCTTTAGCAATGGAAGCCAAATAGAAACTGATACCGTCATGAGATTTAATCGTCTTGTTACGAGATGCAGCTATTGCCTTAGTAATTGTTGCTGTTGCGCCCCAAAGCTTTTCTGAAACCTGAGAGTAGTTCTTTTGTTTGAGGAATTCATCAGATTCATTTATATATTTTTCGTGTAATGCTATGTATTTCTTTAGCTTACCGTTCGATTTCATGTTTTCATTTTAATTTAATGAACCTTTTTTGTCAACATTATTCTGAACAGAATGTCAATAGGGAGAAAAGCGCCTAAAGTTAAGTGAAGAATGGGTGAGTCTTGGATAAGTGGAGGCAATTAGATTGATGATTGGAGATTTTGGATTGTGGATTTATTCAAACTTATAAAACCACGTCCTCTGGGCGTGGTTTTTTACTCATGTGTTGGGGGTTATGTGTTTCGAGTTTCGTTCTTTGATAATTAAATAGCTATAAGACGGATTATTTGACAAGCTTCAATCTCTTGAGGTCTTGTTCTGTCCAATGTGTTCCATCGAGAATGCTTTTGAGTGTTTTCCGCGTTAATGTGTCGCTGCTGTGATGATAGTGGATTACGACTCTTCTTTTTTTGTCGGGATGGACATAAATATGGCCTCCTGTTTGTGTTGTTCTTCTTAAAATGAATCTGTCCCGCTCAAGAGCACTGATTATCTCTCGAATTGGAGTATTTCTTAAGAGGTGAACTAATGTGCCTATGTCTTTCATATAGTAACAGCTACTGCGGGTTTATCGATGGGAATCTTGATTTCTGCTTCTTCAATTGGAATAGCTTGGCCATCTTCGATTAGGGTCTCAATGTAAGCCTTTGTATTTTCTTGAATAGCAACTAAAGCATCTTCTTTGTTGTTGGCCCAAGCATTACAACCAGGTAAAGAAGGAACTACTGCTGTCCAGATGCCATTTTCTTCTTCTAACTTTACCTTAAAGACATAGGTTCTCATTTTATCTCCCCGGTTAATTGTTTAAGTAGGCTATAATTGATTGGTTGAAATTATATAAGCTTTAAGCAACTGTATTAAATCATTATTAACTATAGATTGGTTCTACTTTTTTAATCTATTTTTGACTTATTTTAACTATTTATAAACCAATACACAATAAAAAAAATGAATATGGTCGCCTTCATATTTCAAATAAAATGAATGAATCTTGTTTTTTTGAGTGCACATTTAAGAAAAATAATCACACAGAGGCACAAAGAGCACAAAGACAATTAGATTGATGATTGAAGATTGTGGATTTATTCATGTGTTGCGGGTTGGCTCTCGACGAATAGGAATTTCAAAATGAGACCGCGATATAACACAAAATAACGCGGAAAGAGACAGAATTTATTTTATCTTCACGCCAAGCCGCCTGTCTGCGTGTATCGCACAGGCAGGCCAAGAACGCGAAGGGGTTTTTAGCTTTAGGAATATATGCCTTTTCTCAGCATCTTTGCGGCTGGTTTGCGTGAGGATTAGAAGCTGACAGGTTTTGGGAGATTAGAAGGGAAGTGAGTGATTTAGATGAATTTAAGACAATCCTCTGCGGTAACAACCTTAAACGGCAAGTCACTATGGTGGACCAGGAAGTGCCGGTTCTCCGTGACCAGGGCATCGGCACCGACCCATTCAGTGAAGGCGGCAATCAAGGCATCCGCCTCTTTTAGCCCTTTTGCTTCATATCTCACACCTGTTTCAAAAGGTATAAAGAAATCTTCTTCGATTGTGGTGAAGACGTTAATGAATTTAACGAAACTATGGAATTCCTTAGGGGTTAAATTTGCTCTTACTTCCTCTACAATTGTGCGGCATATACACATAGAGTGTGCGGGGAAATTCCCTATGAGAAATTCTAAAAGGATTTTACAACTCTCTTTTTTGAGAAAACCTAAAGCAAATATATACTCATTGGCATCAAGGACGAGCCGCAAGCTTTTTCTCCCAGAGTTCTTTTCTGATTTTACGCAGATGTTTAATAATTTCTTCTTCGCTCATTCCGGAAAAAGGGGAGGGTCTTGTGGATACACTCTTACGCAGCTCGTTCCACAGTTTTTTAGCCTCTGTTTTCTTATTTTTCATTGTTTATCACCTAGCTTTAAAGATTACTATGGAGTTAAAGAATTGTCAATTCAAAAAAAGAGTAATGTCATTTAAGGGGGTCATTGAGTCACCTTCATATTTCAAATAGAATGAATAGAGGAAAACAGGGACACTTTTTGTTCTAGATTTTAGATTGGAGATTTTGGATTTATTCATGTGTTGCGGGTTACGAGTTTCGGGTTGGCTCTTGATGTATAGAAATTTCAAAATGAGACCGCGAAATACACAAAATAACGCGGAAAGAGACAAAATTATTTTATTCTCACGCCAAGCCGCCTGTAGATGGCTAGGGCCAGACCTTCATTATTCAATTTACAGGTTTTTTGGGAGATGTATAAGAAGGGAAGGGAGTGATTTAGATGAGTTTTAGACAATCCTCTGCTGTAACAACCTTAAACGGCAAGTCACTATGGTGGATCAGGAAGTGTCGGTTCTCCGTGACCAGGGCATCTGCGCCAACCCATTCGGTGAAGGCGGCAATAAAGGCGTCTGCGGATTTGAGGCCTTTAGCTTCGTATTTAAAGGCTATCTCAAATGTGACAATAATATCTTCCTCAATCGTGGTTAAAGAATTAGTAAATTTGTTAAATTCTTTAAAGGCTGCGGATGTTAAATTTCTTTTTACTTCTTCGTATATTGTGCGGGGTATACGGATAGTATGCAACTGTGGATTGTCCAATAAACTGTGCAGAAAGCTGAGAGATTTGGATTTTTCCAGTGAACCAAAGGCAAATATGTATTCATTGGAATCAATGACGAATAGCAAGCTTTTCCTTCCATATCTTTTCTCTTGTTTCTCTCAGAGTTCTTATAACATCCTCCTCGTTCATCTTAAAGATTGGAGGAGGGTCCTTGGCAATTATTTTTCTTATTTTTGCCAGATGTTCTTTAGCTTTTTTGGGGTTTTTCATAACTTATTTCCTCCCCATAAATTTACTATAAAATTAATCCTCTGTCAATGCATAAACAAGAAAGCAAATTGCGTCACATAAAGTGTTAGTACCTTCATAATTCAAATAAAATGAATGAATCTTGTTTTTTTGAGTGCACATTTAAGAAAAATAATCACACAAAGTAATAGTAAAAGTTAAAAGTGCCCTAAAGTTTGAGGTGAGCTAAAGTTGCCTGCCTGTAGAAAATAGGGACAGCGACTATTAAAGTTAAGTGAAGAAGGGGTGAGTCATGGATAAGTGGAGGCAATTAGATTGATGATTGCAAGAGAAGTAGGGTCACCTTCATTATTCAATTTGGATTATTGAAGATTTTAAGCGCTTAAAGGTTATTAAATGTCTTTACTGTAAGGTCTGCCTGACGTATCAGTTTGCGCAGCAGGCCAGGGCCAAGTTCTTTGTGTTGAGGTATAGATAATGTCCATTGATAACCAGGTTTTGTCATCATTACATGGGAGCTTTTTTGACGAACAGCAGTCCAGCCAGCTTTTTGGAATTTTCGGACTGCCTCATAACCTGAACAAAGTGATAGTTTTTCTCCCATTATACAGTAAGTTCAAAAAGCCGTGCGGGGTCAAAGGAATGTTTAGATTCCATTACTTCAAGCCATCCTTCAATGGCCTCCTTTATGTTGGCAACGGCTTCTTCATGAGTCTTTCCTTGAGAAAGACAACCTGGAAGAGCTGGGACTTCAGCTACATAATAACCTGCTTCGTCCTGTTCTATTATTGCGTGCAATTTCATACGGACTCCTTTTTGAGATATTATTGTATCTTAAAATTTTAACATATAGAGTGTTAACTGTCAAATCAAGATGCAGTATGATCAGGGGCAGACCAGAAGGGCGCATTTTAACAGGTTGCAGAGTAAAGGGGGTTTTTAGCTTTAGGAATATGCCTTTTCTTAGCATCTCTGCGGCTTGGCGTGAGGATTAATAATTTTTGCCAAATATTTAAGGAACGTAGCGTGTTTATGATAAACAATGATAGTGTAAAAAGAGATCATTTAAAAATGATTATGTGGTGCGGGTGTCAGACATTTATGCGCATGGCGCTCCTTTTGATTATTGTCGGGTACATTGTATCGTTAGCGCCAGGCTATGTGCTGTTTGCTCAGACATTGCCGAAGGGAAAAGAGCTGACAATCGTAGTAAGCCGGAAAAAAG
>JBHHYW010000227.1:0-5007 GCA_046757745.1 Candidatus Scalindua sp. | reverse complement strand
TCGGACAGGCAAGCCTGGGCATGGGCCTGGCGATTGAAGACCTGCCACAGGAAGACAAAGAAAGGCATGGGGTAATTGTAAGGCATGTTGTAAGTGATAGTCCGGCAGAGAGAGCCGGTATATTACCCGGTGACATAATACTAAAGGTCGGTTCCAGTGAAATTAACTCACTTAACGAATTCCAGACAGTACTGCAGGGGTTTATTGAAAAGGGTGTGTCGGTGTCTATATTTATCAAATCAAAGGGCTATGTTACCTTGAAGTATTAGCTCTTTTTCCACCCACGGTATTTACTTCTTTTTTTTAGTAACAGTTTTCGGCTTACTTTTTACTCCTCTTCTTCTCTTTTCAGGAGCATTTTCGGCAAGAATAAGGCACTCCTTAAGAGTCAGGTCTTTAGGTTCTTTGTCCTTAGGTATCTTGACATTCTTTTTCCCGGCTTTTATATAAGGCCCGTACCGCCCGTTTAGAACTTGTACGTCCGGGTTTTCATCAAATGATTTGATGAGTTTTTCAGCATCAGCTTTACGCTTGGTTTCTATTAATTCAATGGCTCTCTCCTGAACTACAGTATATGGATTATCATCACCTGTTAAGGAAACAAACTTATTGTCGTGCCGGATATATGGTCCAAACCTGCCAATTGCAGCAACTATTACTTTGTCTTCATAGGTTCCAACTTCTCTTGGAAGTTTAAATAAGTCTAAAGCTTCTTCAAATGTGATGGCATCCAGCCGCTGTCCCTTCAGCAGGCTGGCATATTTAGGCTTTTCTTCTCCAAGTTCCTCAGTCGTGCCGATTTGTGCCACAGGGCCGAATCGTCCTAACCTGACCAATAAAGTTCGGCCTGTTTTAGGATCCTTGCCGAGTTCTCTTGAGGTATCTACTTCAGATCTGTCTATTGCCTCCGTAATTTTTACCTTTTCGTGAAAACTTCCATAAAATTTGCCGATCATTTTGTCCCACGCCAGCTTACCGGTGGCAATATCATCGAATTCTTCCTCTATAGACGCTGTAAATGAATAATCTAATTCTCTTGGAAAATTTGCAACGAGGAAGTCGTTGACTATTATTGCTACGTCTGTTGGAAAAAGCTTTGCTTTTTCTGCACCAGTAATCTCCTTTTTTGTGAATACGTTAATTTCGTTGTTTGCCAGGATCAGTTCCTGATATTGCCTCTCCCGACCTTCTCTGTGTTCCTTGAGTACGTATCCTCTTTTTTGTATGGTAGAAATGGTGGGTGCATAGGTAGATGGTCTGCCTATACCCATCTCCTCAAGTTTCTTAACAAGGCTTGCTTCTGTGTACCTGGCGGGTGGTCTTGTAAACCGTTCAACAGCCTTCATTTTGTCAAGGCTGAGTTCCTGTCCAATGCTCAGGGGTGGTAACATTTCTTTGTTTTCCTCATCTTCCTTTTCTTCGCCTGTTGTTTCAAGGTAGACCTTAAGGAATCCATCAAAAGTAATGATTTCACCTGTGGCTTTCATGGTTTGGGAAACAGTGGATATACCGATTGTTGCAGTGGTTCTTTCTATTCTGGCATTGGCCATTTGTGAAGCAATTGCCCGTTTCCATATCAATTCATAGAGGCGTTTCTGGTTTCTGTCACGGCCTGCACTTTTTTCTGAAAAGTCTGTAGGCCTGATGGCTTCATGAGCTTCCTGGGCAGAACTGGACTTGGTTGTATATTGCCTTGTTTCTGAATATTCAGCGCCGTATGCAGAGGTTACTTCTTTTGCAGCGATATCCATGGCCAGTTTTGAAAGGCTTACAGAGTCCGTTCTCATATATGTAATCTTGCCTGATTCGTATAACCGTTGTGCCAGGGTCATGGTCTGCGCTACCGAGAAACCGAGTTTAAGACTGGCTTCCTGTTGTAACGTAGAAGTGGTAAATGGTGCAGCCGATTTTTTCTGCCCCGGCTTCTTCACTAGATCATTTATTGAGAACGTAGCGCCAATACATTTGGCCAAGAAATCCCGGGCTTCCTTCTCTGAGGAAAACCTTTCAGACAATTCCGCCTTTAATATTTTATTATCGTCAACCACGAACTCGGCACTGACTTTGAAGAATGATTTGCCGTCAAATTGTTCAATTTCCCGTTCTCTTTCGACCACTATTCTTACCGCTACAGACTGAACCCTTCCCGCAGAAAGACCACGTCTGATTTTTTTCCACAAAATTGGGGAGAGTTCAAATCCTACAAGTCTGTCCAGAACCCGTCTGGCCTGCTGTGCATTAACAAGATCAAGATCAATACTCCTTGGTGATTCAATAGCATTAAGTATTGCCTGTTTTGTGATTTCGCCGAAAACGATTCTACGCGTATTCTTATCATTTAATTTAAGCGCTTCGTTCAAGTGCCATGATATCGCTTCTCCTTCCCGGTCTTCATCAGTAGCCAGCCATATTACTTCTGCGGTCTTTGCTGATTTTTTTAGTTCTCTTATAACTTCTTTTTTCTCTTTAGGGATTTCGTATGTCGGCTGAAAGCCGTTTTCTATATCTATAGCATCATTCGCCTTAGGGAGATCTCTGACATGGCCGAAGCATGATTTTACGGTAAAATCCTTGCCAAGATAACCTTCGATGGTCTTTGCTTTTGCCGGCGACTCTACTATTACAAGATTTTTGACCATAGTATTACATTGCCTTGTTTAAATAATGAAAATTCGTTCCTGTAAAAATAAAACATTATTGATAGCGGTTAACAAAGGTTAAAAATTAAAACAGAGGCGCTGCCAACTGTCAAGAGATTTTTAATCTCCGGTTCTTCTATGTTTTTTGTAAATATTGGGTTACAACAATTAAATTTTAGATGCCGAACAATATCATAATTGCCCTGAGATGTTAATATTCTATATCTGTAATTAAGTACATTCCGGATGTTGCTGCTTCTGCCCTGTCTTATTGCTAATATGTTAATTCACCATGACGGTAGTTTTAATTACCGCCATGGCAACTAAAAATAATGATTTATATGCCCAGTTCCTGCTTGATATTGTCGACACATAACAGTATAATCTTCCAACGTTTTCGATCTTGAAAAATATCTTACCCTCGACCTTTATGGCAATTCGTGTCATATTTTTGCCATAGTATCCATGGCCGATTAAGGCGGAAAAAAGAAGTATGTTTCGCCCCCTCGTAACTGTTGAGGGAAAAATCAACACTCTCAACTTTTATAAGCTTCTCGGTCAACTAGAAACTCTGGCCTGGTTTTTTGAACAAAGTACCACAAGAACCACGGAATGAAACCGCGGACAGTTAACAGAAAAAACCCATTGAAACATACTAAAGCCATTTACTGTGCCTCATGATCCATCATCCGCCCGACAACGAAGAACAAATGTGGACGCACGTCCAGGAGAAAATTAGAGAGAAGGTCACTTCACAACAATTTACAACATGGTTTGAAAGCCTGAAGTTAATCAAATTTAATGTAGACGAGGCTTACATTCTTGCCCCAAATTCTTTTTGTAGTGAATGGATAGAAAATAACTATATAGAAGTTCTTTCCTCAACATTAGGCGAAGTAACAAACGTCAGATATAAAGTAAAACTTGTCACTGAAAGTAAATATGTTAAAGAATATAAGCCTTCTCCAAAGGTGAAAAACAACTCTAACATAAATAAGAATTATAACTTCGAGAATTTTCTGGTCGGGCCCTGCAACCGCTTGGCACATGCTGCTGCGCTTGCAGTGTCTGAGTCTCCCGGTACAGCTTACAATCCATTATTCATCCACGGACCGGTTGGTTTGGGCAAAACACATCTGCTCCAATCCATATTCATGGAATTACAAAAATGTTCTGGCGGACAAAATGTCTTATACATGCCATGTGAAAGCTTTGTAAACCATTACATATCTACTATAAAGACTGGCGACTGGGATAGCTTCAGAAACAAATACAGGCAAATTGACACTCTTTTAATAGATGATGTACACTTCCTGGCAAACTCTCAAAGTACCAGGGAAGAGTTTTTCCACACCTTTAACGCCCTTTACACTTGTCAGAAGCAAATTGTCTTATCAAGCGACTGTCCTCCAGAAGAGATACCAGCAATAGAAGATCGCCTCATCTCGCGATTCAGGTGGGGCCTGATAACCAGAATAGACCCCCCCGGTTTTGAAACCAGTGTTGCAATAATTCAAAAAAAGACATCTCTCTTGAATATGGAAATTTCCTACGACGTAGCTCGCTATTTAGCAGAACACATTACTTCCAGTATAAGAGAAATTGAGGGGACTCTCACAAATATTAATAGATATGCAATAATAAGCGGTAACAAGATAGACCTGAACTTTGTAAAGCAGATCATCGGTAGACCCATAAAACATAAAAGCTATATAGGTATTGAAGAAATACTAAATACCGTCACAAAGCATTTTGGAGTCCAACTCTCACAATTACATTCTAAGAGGAAGCTCAAATCTATTACATTGCCCAGACAAGTCGCAATGCATTTGGCCCGAAAGCTTACCAACTTATCATTAGGAGAAATAGGGGGGTTTATGGGTGGTCGCGATCACACAACTGTTATGCACGCCGATGAAAAAATAAGAAATCTTAAAAAACAAGATCGAAATATATCCGCTACATTAAGAAAACTGGAAACCACAATCAAAAGACAACACAAGCACTAAGTTGCCTGTTCACATATTGCAGATACATTTCCAGTTATTACGAACCGTTATGACACATACACAAAAACTTACAGTTTTATAGTATATACAAAGACCTTTTTTACCGGAAACTGACCATAAACCTTCTTTTAAACTATAATCGATTAAAAGTCCTAAGTCATTATTTAACTATATATTAAAAAACAAAATATTATATTTTATATTTTAATATGACTACATAATACTTATAGGTATAATAGTTTTCTTAATTATATACTATATATATAAATAAAACATTATTTACAACACACTAAGGTTTTGATGCAATAAAATGAAAATCAAATGCAATAAAGAAGCAATTAAAAAAGGGTTCCATGCCG
>JBHHYW010000226.1:0-5014 GCA_046757745.1 Candidatus Scalindua sp. | reverse complement strand
TGTCATAGTCAAAGGCGATTGGGATCGGCTGGATAGGTTCTTCTGAACGTGATGAGCCGCTCAACATACTTTCACCTCTGCTGCCATATCCCATGTCAATCAAGCCCCCTGCAGTGGAAAATTCAGGTATCATAACATTTATAACGACAATCACAAGCAAACAGCTTATAACGGTAAATTTAATTATATTCATTTGTTCTCCTTTTCTTAATAAGGATATTATTGATATTTTCAGTAACGAATCCAAAAACTGTTAAATTTGTTGCTAAAACAATAAGCTCGTTTGAATACATTTTGATCAGTAATCGTTCATTACAGGTTTCAATCATTATGAGATTATCAAACTATTTTAAATATATTGTACCCTTATCGCTACAGTAATATTATTAATAAAATATCAAGAAATTCTCTTTTTCCTGATCAATATCATTTGCCTGAGCGTACCGGACGGACGTAGCTGCCGTCATCGACGTTGCACGTAAGTATGCCGCCACCGACAAAGTCTGCACTCCAGGCATTATCCGAATCATGGCTATCTCCAGTCCATATCCATTCTTGTTTTCTGTCAAAAACAGGATCGATGTATCTATCATTTACTTTATCTGATTTCAACAACGACGCAGCTTCCTCCACAGTAGGGAATCGCCAGTCGCTATAACCTGCGTATTTCTGTTGGTTCAGGTTCCTCATCCATTCCTCTGCATAATGTCGATTAATATAATCTGTAGTCCCGGACTGATGCCACATCAGGCCGGTAGCACGGTCTATTACCACCTTGTCTCCATTGATAGCCTTTTCCTCATAGTCGTGTTCTATAGTACTGTATCCCCAAAAACCCCAATCCTTTTTTTCTCGTATTGAGATATAAGGTATCGATTGTACATGCCTTACAGACAGTCCCTTATATGGCGAACGTAATTTAGTTTGTGGCCTGGATTGGTTTCCATTTAGCTCTACTTCGACTGAATTATCGCAGCCCAAACCCCATAAAGTCATCAAGATAGACACTATGAAAAATAACATTAAGGTTCTTTTCATTTTCTAGTATTGGGTATACATCTCAATTTCTCAATTAATACCATAGAATACAAATAATTATCATTCTTGTGCCCGCCCGGATGAATCCGTTCGGACGGGAAAACGAGAATCTTTTAAAAAAAATGGGATGTTCCCATAAATCAAAATTTATCCGGTAATATCCCTTTTAGGGCCAAAATATTCATAGACAATATTGTCTGGGTTAACTCCCCAATTGATTAATTCCCTGTATAGGTACCTCATCATTTGCGCCGGGCCACAGAGATAAAACTCTGCATCCTTTTTATGGCCCATAATCTCTTTGATCGAATTCATAGTCATTCTACCTTCTTTTGTATCAGCAGACTTTACCGAATCCCTGGAATAGAAAAATTGATGGTTAACGTTATCGTGAGCTGCTGTCAATGATACAACATCGTCCTTAAATGCATGAGTATTTCTATCACGTGTTCCATGTATAAAGTATATCTGTCTGGTTAGTCTTTTAACAGATGCATCCTGTAGAATACTCATCATCGGGGTTATCCCGACGCCGCCACTGATAAGTACAACCGGCTTATCTGCTTCCTTCAGGTATAGGCAGCCGTAAGGAGGATTTACCTTTATTTTATCTCCCTGTCGAAGTGTATCGTGAAGGTAATTTGATACCAGTCCGTTTTCTTCTCTTTTGACTGAAATCCTATAGTACTTACCATTCGGGCTGTTTGAAAGTGAATAGTTACGAAAAACGGTTCCTCCGTCAGGTAAATCCAACATAATACTTATGTACTGGCCCGCTTTGCAGGTCACAATAGATTTACCATCTGCCGGTTCCATGTAAAATGAGGCTATCAGGCTACTCTCATTCTCCTTATTAGTGATGGTAAACTTCTTGTAACCTTTCCAACCTCCCTCTTTTGCTAATGTCTCGTCATATTTTTTACGTTCGGCTCCAATTAAAATATTTGCAAGATTCTCGATAGCTTCTTTCCATGCTCTTTTGACTTCAGGAGTTCCTGCGTCTCCAAGTAAATTTCCAATTACTTCCAGCACACAGGTAGTAACAATTTGATATTGTACAGGCTTAATATCAATTGAAGCGTGTTTTTCTGTTATATTGTTTACGAGTGGTTTAATTGCGTCAAGATTATCTATGGCATTTGCATAATCTATAATTGATGCGGCAAATGCTCGAGGCTGCGTGCCGTCACGCTGATGTGTTTGGTTGAAAAAGACTTTTATTCCCGGATAACGACTGAACATTATTGGATAAAGCGTCTTTGTCAATTCTATTACTTTTTCCTCAACTATTGGTGCCGTTGCCTTAATGATCTCTATTGTCTTGTCTGTAAGATTCACATTCGATTTTCTAAAATCAACGTTCGTTTAACATTTCACCTCTTGTGTCTCCATGTAACAAACGCCTGTGTTCATACTTGTTATATACGCTTTGTTTGGCAGTTCTGACTCTTTTTATGTTCGAAGTTCGGTATTCGAATTTATTCTTTTTGTCCCTATTTCTTCCCATGTCCTTTTATCTCAAAGAATGTCACATCTACCGTCATTTTCTCCTCTCCACGCAATATCTCTATCCGGCAGGTATCCCCATCATTCTTCTGGCGTACATGGTATATTACATCAAATACCTTATCTACATTCTCATCATCCATTGACAGGATAATATCTCCCGCCTTCAGCCCGGTCTTACCGGCAGGGCTGTCTTCCCGTACACTCTCAATAACAACCTTGTACTTCTGATCTTCTGTTTCTTCCTGCAGATTGCGGATAATAACACCCAGCATCACCTTTGCTTTTTTATGCCTGGCAAGCTCAACGACCTTCACATAATCCGCAGGCGGTAGTGGTATATCACTTGCGAAAAGCGGGTGATCCACATCGGGTTTCAGATCTCTTAACTCATACGTTAATATTGTAAGGTACGGAAGATGGTTGCGTCGGTAAACCCTCTTTGGAACACCAAAATGGTAGATGATATGGCCTCCCCCTATAAACACCAGCATCTTCCTCTCTTTTCCCTCCGGAGAAGAGAGATACTTCGATATGCTATCGGCCATAACGTCCTCCCAGACGCACTGAATCAGATAAAACCTTTCGAAGGCTTCACTCATATCTGTATCCCCGTGTTCCTTCATTAGCCTTTCCAGGTATTTTCTGTGATAGACGTCGGTAGTGTCTATCTCCGGCAGAGTCTCTTTTTCCTCCTCACTTAAACCTTTAATCCCGTTTCTGCTTATTTTCTTCTGGAACCCTCTCTTTATGTTCATGGCAACAACCGGAATCTTATTGTCACGTATAAAATCCATTATACCTTTATAATTATTATAATCATAGCCCCACTCAGAATCCCAGTCTGTTGAAAACAACAAATCCTTTTCACTGATCTCTCCGCCTGTCCATTTATCAAGGATATCCTGATGCGGCCTCTTAAACATCTCCATACCTACCGCTATATTGCCGTAGTTTCTCTTATAAAATTCCTTCAGTACCTGAAGCTCTAATTTATGAGACTCTCTGTTTGAGTGAACCTCGCCTACATACACGATCCTTGCCCCGTCAAGGGAATCTGCAAGTTGTGCAAAGGTTATCTTCTCACCGGTAGCCACATGAACAATATCCCCCGCGTTTACCTCAGCAGGAAAATTTCTCAACCTGTAGGTTGTAACAATATTCGTAACCGAGCGGCACCCCATGCCAATCACAATAATTACAGCGATAAATAATAGTTTCTTGTTTAACATTGGTTTTGGTGAAATAATAGGACACGGATAAAAACAGATCGCGGCAAAGCTTTAAACCACTGAGGAGACCGATATCATAGAGTTTAAAAAAAAGATGCTACTCCTTTTTACTCACATTGTAAGTTCTGGTCTCAGCAATCCGCTCTAAGATCATTTTTAGCTATTTTACATGTATAGTTATAACCAATCAAATGAAATTGCCTATTTAATGAGATGTATTAGCAATTGACAATAAGTTTTGCATTTGCTATTCGGAAAAGTAATAATGTTGAAAATTTCAATATTATTAATAAAATCACTCTATGCTGCCCAAACACCACAAAACAGGTTTCTTCCTTAAAGCAGGGATTCTTTGGGAAAGGATGTTTGACGCACTAAAAGAATAAAAAGAAAGGTTTGGAGATTGTAAGGTTCCAGATGGAGGGCCAAAAAACAAGCAGCTTGCTACTTGGGTACAAACTCAGCGCACAACATTTAAAAATGGAACACTCAATGAAGATCGTATCAAACGTTTAGAAGAAATAGGTTTTGTTTGGAATATTCTTAAAAGATAAAGCATTTTCCGTAGTTGAAGAAATATTGGTATCATTACAGTCGCGGCGTTATACAGAAACTGTATAATAGCTTATGTTAGGTCCACTGAATACAGTATGAACGATATAAAAAAAGAAATGTTGGCCCATGCATTTAGTGAAGACAAATTGAAATTTAAGAAGTGCCTCGCTCCCCACATGCATTGCGATGACCAGATAATCCGAGCGCACTTTTCGGTATAAGTTCGAATATGATCAGGTCTATATGTCGAAGAGCTACGGCTCCATTTGTCATGAAACTAGGCTTTTTGACGTGGATAGTCCCGCATTTGCCGCTAGTGTACTTTTTTCTACCGATGATACTGATGAGTCAGCTAAGGATATACAGTGCATTGCGCTAAATGTGCTGCCAGTCTCTTCCGAAAAAACCTTGGTGGTTATCTCATGGCTACCTCGGGATACGGCGTGGGTGCAACAGAAGTTCCATAATCTACTTAAAAGCGAAGGGAACTACGGTAAATACATCCTGTCGAAAACAATTCTTAATTACTCAGAGAACTTTGTCTTGTCGCCAAGCTATTTTGATGAGTGGTCTAACGATAAGCGTGATGCAATTCGGAGTTATTTCATTGACACGTTAATACAAAGCGATTTCGAGAGAGAAAATGAACACCTGTATCTCTTTTGAACACTGGATGCCTAACA
>JBHHYW010000225.1:0-5021 GCA_046757745.1 Candidatus Scalindua sp. | reverse complement strand
GATGTACAAACTATCATGCTCTGGCTCTTCCAGATGGTATTTTGTACCAAGGCAGTTACTATTATTGCAGGAGCTGTAGCTGAACGTATGAGGTTTGCCCCTTATCTGATTTACAGCTTTTTTGTATGTGGTGTAATATATCCTATATACGGTCACTGGATGTGGGGCGGCGGTTGGTTAAGCAACTTACCTTTTGGCGCAGGTTGTGTAGATTTTGCCGGATCTGCAGTTGTTCATACCATCGGCGGGATGCTCGCCCTGGTGGGAGCATATGTACTGGGACCAAGAAAGAACAAATACAACCCGGATGGTACATCTAATGCCATTCCAGGTCATAACCTCACACTGGTAGTTGTCGGCACCTTGATTCTGGCATTTGGCTGGTTCGGTTTCAATGCAGGAAGCACACTCGGCGCTACAGACCTCAGGATTTCTGTCGTAGCCACTAATACGTTCCTGGCAGCAGCCGCTGGAGCATCCGCCATAATTTTCATGTCGTACATTATCTTTGGTTTTACAGATATAGGCCTTGCCTGTAACGGCGCCCTTGGAGGATTGGTCGCCATAACCGGCCCTTGCGCATATGTGGCGCCATGGGCTGCCATAGCAATAGGAGTTATAGCCGGAGCGGTAATGTGGGGTACAGTAATCTTCGTTGAAACGAAGCTTAAGATTGACGACCCCCTTGGCGCTGTCGCCGTTCACGGCGCTAACGGTATATGGGGGATGCTTGCACTTGGAATCTTTGCAGATGGAACTTATG
Source organism: Candidatus Scalindua sp. (assembly GCA_046757745.1). Classification (GTDB taxonomy): domain Bacteria; phylum Planctomycetota; class Brocadiia; order Brocadiales; family Scalinduaceae; genus Scalindua. Next base: position 4,258 of record JBHHYW010000225.1, on the reverse strand, counting down.
GTGGTGTAAGCGGCCTGATTACCGGTTCAGGTGGACAGCTTCTGGCACAGTTTATTGGTGTGATTGCTGCTATGGCGTGGGCTATCGGCATGGGAGCGCTTATGTTCTACGTGCTCAAAGTAACCATGGGCCTGCGTGTCTCTGAATTGGTTGAATACGAAGGAGTTGACGTACATTTACACGGCTCTCCATGTTATCCTGCTCAAGCTGAGTTAACGGCTCAATTAGGACCTGAGGTTGTCGAACAGGAGACACAAAGAGAAATGGCCATATTGGAAGAGTCTTTAGCAAGGGACTCAAGCAGAGAGAAGATTTACTCCGATAAACTTGGCAGATGGATATATGCAAAACCAGGAGAACAGAAGTAAAACAGCGTCATAAATAAAACTTATGACTTTACTTTCTCTAAATAATTTATTATGGAAATGTTTTTGATCAAAGGAGGAAAACTTTATGAAAAAGATAGAAGCAATAATTCGTCCCGAAAAGTTTGACATCATTAAGGACGCCCTTACAGAGCAAGGTTATGGGGGAATGTCGGTCGCTGAAATGAAGGGGCATGGTAATCAGAAAGGTGTTAGTGAAGTATGGAGAGGAAAGAGGTACCGGGTAGATCTGCTGCCGAAGATAAAGATAGAGCTTGTCGTTTCTGATGACGCTGTAGACAAGGTAGTTCAGACTATTATTAATGAATCTCAGACAGGCAGCATTGGTGACGGAAAGATATTTGTTTCCGAAATCTCAAATGTGTACAGAATCCGCACCGGCGAACAGGATGATGCCGCAATTTAAGACAGCATTTTTTCCGGAAATGAATATTTGAGTTTAATCAGATCGAGCAAGGGAGATCAGTGCAGTCTCGAATCACATAATACATTGATTAGAGGCCACTGATCTCCTGTCATTTTAGGCCAAAAGTATGACAGCAATTTCACATTTACTCTCATGCAAGAAAATGTTATCATATTTGTGATTAACGTTTTTACATCAACAGGATTAACTTCTCCTTATCTGAACTGCAATGCCCGAACTGACCACGGAAAAGTTGAGTCTGTTTGCTTATTACAATGCAAATATACAGTATTGTCACAAAAACTCAAGGCTACATAAGGCGGAAAAGACTCTGGTGGATTAAAGCTCCCATTATTGTTGTCTGTCTATTGTTTACCGCCTTTCATGTATCCGAAGCCTCTGACATGTCCAGCAGCTACTCAATTTATTCTTCAGAAATCAGGGATATTCAAGGGGTCAAGATATCCATAGACCTTGCCTGGACATTGTTATGCGGGTTCCTTGTATTTAATATGCAGGCTGGGTTTGCGTTTCTTGGCGCCGGTTTCTTGCAGAAAAAAAATACCTTAAACTATCTGACGATGAGTTTTATGGATTTTTGTGTCGGGGGCATTATATTCTGGGCAGTCGGTTTTGCATTAATGTTTGGAGGATCATACCTCGCCTTTGGGGTGGATTCTGGAAATACACTCATTGGCTACAGTGGATTCTTCCTTTCTTTTGGGGCTTCTGATTTCTCGACATCAAAGTTATGGCTGTTTCAAATGATGTTTGCCGCCGCCGCCTGCACAATTGTTGCCGGTTCAGTTGCAGAGCGTATCAAGTTCAATACTCATATTTTATGCACTATTGCTCTTTGCGGAATTATATATCCTGTTTACGGCCATTGGGTATGGGGTGGAGGCTGGCTTGCAAACCTGCCCTTCGGTTCAGGAATGAGAGATTTTGCCGGGTCGGGAGTGGTTCATGGTATAGGCGGATTAACTGCCCTGGTCGGAGCATGGATGATAGGCCCCAGGTTTGGCAAGTACAATCCTGATGGCACATCAAACATGTTATATGGCCACAATCTTTCTTTTGTAGTATTGGGAACTCTTTTTTTGCTGTTTGGATGGTTTGGATTCAATGCCGGAAGCACATTGGGTGCAACCGATCTCAGGGTTTCATTAATTGCGGTAAACACTTTTCTTTCCGCATGTACCGGGGCAATAGCACTTATGTACATCACATATTATGACACTGGAAAATATGATGTCGTTATGACATGTAATGGGTCTCTGGCCGGTTGTGTGGCGATTACGGCCTCCGGCGCCTATGTGCCGCACTGGGCGGCAGTGGTTATCGGCCTAGTTTCCGTCATCATATTGAAGGCAAGCCTATACCTTATGGAGAATAAGCTGAGAATCGATGACCCGGTCGGGGCAATCTCTGTCCACGGGGCAAACGGCCTTTGGGGATTACTCTCCGTGGGTATATTTGCCGATGGTTCTTATCATGGTGTTCATGGGTTGATAACAGGATCAGGATGGCAATTGCTATCTCAATTTATCGGATGTATTGTACTAATGACATGGACTCTCGGTCTTGGATATTTATTATTCTATATATTAAGAAAGACCGTTGGCCTGAGAGTGCCGGTCAGTGAGGAAAACACAGGAATTGATATTTACGAACACGGAATTCCGTGTTACCCGGGTTTTAATTGATCCGCCATTAAATTAGTGTAATTCGTGTCTTTCGACACCAAGTCACAAAGAAAAACTTTGTGTCTGGCAACTTTGAAATTCCTAAACATTAAATTATGTATTTTTTAATAGTGTGTGAAAAAAAGAGTCTGTTCTACGAAACGTTTGATGATAAACCATCATTAGAAGAACACATAAACAGTCGTAAAAGTTTTTTTCAGAAGAAATTCAAAAACAATCAGGCGTATATTGTAAAAGGCGAAGAAATCTTCACTGCCAAAAAACACCTGGATGAAGAGTTAAACAATGCATAGGTAGAATTTACAAGATATTTCAGCAAAATCTACAGGAGTATTTGTGAATATTAAGTTGAAGCATAATTATTTCACTAAGAAAACATTTATTATTGGTGTACCGTTAACACTACTCACAATTGCCTTAGGGTTCTTCTTTTGTTTTGATGATATTTATTTTAAATACAACCCAAAGAAGGCAACCTTTGCCAAATTAGAGAGAATTAGAATTAATAAAAAGGCCAAAGTAACACGTTATTTAGACCACCAAAAAACATTGGGTGAGGAGATTTCTCAAAATAATGACATCCTCAACACCTTTAGAAGACTTTATTACTTGTACAGAAATAACGCCTATAACAGTATTGAATACATGACTATGGAAGCTTCGCTTGAAAAGTTCTTTGTTCTTAAGCTGGATAAATTTTATGATCTTTTGTTTATAGATAATGATGGGGATATTTTTTTTACTATTAAAAAAGAAGATGATTTCTTAGGTAATATACATGAAGATCGGTTTAATGATGTAGCGCTATACGAGAAGATAAGAAACATAAAAGGCAAAGAAATAGAGTTTGTTGATTTCGAGTATTATTCAGTTTCTGATGAACCGGCTTCTTTTTTCATTACTCCGGTTTTTAAAAACAACCAATTACTAGGTTATATTGTTTTACAATTACCTATTAACGATATCAACGACATTTTGACAGACAGAAACAATCTGGGGAGAACAGGTGAAGTTTATTTAGTTAATTTTAAAGAATTGATGCTTACTCAATCCAGGTTTATTGATGACAGCACTATATTAACCAAGCAAATCGACACAAAGGCTGTTAGAAATGCTATAAAGGAGAAAGAAGGAAATAAAATTATCAAAGATTACCGCAACAAGAGAGTTTTTAGTTCATACGAGCAGTTTGATTACGAGAGATCAATATGGATTATTATAGCGGAAATCGATGAGGATGAAATTATTACTGAAATTTATCGTAGTAGAGAAAGCGAACTTTTTGACAAAGCCTGTGAATATCTTGCAAATTACCATTATCCAAATGATAAGAAAAAAATGTTTTTACCAGGTTGGAAGCAAAAAGATAATTGTGTTAAGGTTGATTTTAAAGAATTCCAAGAAACCAAAAACAACGAGTTACTCTATACTGAAGGGGTTGCTACCTGCACAGCCTTGACAATCAGTTATCCGGGCAGATTTGGCTATTTAATTCACATCACTCCAACCGATGAGGCCTACAAGAACATAGGTATTTTCGCAAAGATATTTTTAAAAGAAAGGTATACTGATTTTGTAAATACTGCCATGAACAGAATAAACAGATATGACATTATCCAATGTGAAAAATCGTTTTTACGGTTTGGGGTGTTTGCCACGCATAATTCCAGCTTTAAAAACATAATTCGTAAACTTATTGATGATGAAGTTGAATTGTCTCAAATCAAGGTGCTTTTCAAAGATAAATTTAATATAGTGGA